>CALHHQ010000197.1 GCA_938030645.1 uncultured Rhizobiaceae group bacterium | reverse complement strand
GCAGAGCTTGTGCGCGGCAAAGTTGGTCGTGTGAACGGGTCTTTGATTGGGTTGTTGACCGTGATGAAAGGCCTGCCGCTTACATATTCAAAAGACATGCAGGAAGACAAAGAAGGTGTATTCGATGCTGCCGAAACGCTGGAACTCTGTTTGGCCGCAATGAACGGCATGATTGCCGATATGACAATCAATGAAGCTTCGATGAAAGCAGCTGCAGGGTCAGGCTTTTCTACGGCGACGGATTTGGCTGATTGGCTGGTACGCGAAGCTGATTTGCCGTTTCGCGAGGCCCACCACGTCACAGGCCGTGCTGTTGCTTTGGCGGAGGAAAAAGGTTGTGATCTTGCCGAATTGGAATTGGCTGATTTGCAGAGTATCAATGCAGCGATAACAAATGCAGTTTATTCTGTTTTGACGGTTGAAGCGTCTGTTGGGAGTCGCACAAGTTTTGGAGGCACCGCGCCCAGCAATGTCTTGTCTCAGGTTTCATACTGGCGTGAGAAGTTCAAGACCGCCTAGAGTGAATTGCGCAACATGCTTCACTTTGGTCAAAAACATGATAGGACTTTCGTCATGATCAGGATTTTGAAATTGATGGCTTCTTTCAAACTGGCGATTGCCTTGATGGCTGCGCTTACTTTGGCGTCCTGTGGACGTGCCGGACCTCCCATTAAGCCGTCAGATGCTGCCATTAAACAGGCCAAGAAAGATGGTACACCCGCTCCTGAAAAGCCTGTGCCAAATTCAAAGAACCCAGATAAGCGGTTCGTTCTGGATGGTCTGCTCGAGTAGGGCAAACATCATATAGAATTCTCAGTTTCTCCGAATTTACGGACTTCACATGAACCATTTTGACTATCGCGAAGGCATTTTGCATGCCGAAGACGTAAACCTGCAAATCATTGCAGCAGAAGTTGGGACGCCTTTTTATTGTTATTCGACGGCCACTTTAGAGCGCCATTACAATGTGTTTGCCAATGCGTTTGCAGATATTGACGCTTTGGTTTGCTATGCCATGAAAGCAAATTCCAATCAGGCTGTTTTGGCAACATTGGCCCGCTGTGGCTCTGGTGCGGATATCGTGTCTGAAGGCGAGTTGCGCCGTGCACGTCAGGCTGGAATTCCAGCTGAGAAAATTATGTTTTCAGGCGTTGGTAAAAAGGCGCATGAAATCGATTACGCGCTCAGCGAAGGTATTTTGTGCTTCAACGTGGAATCTGAACCCGAACTGGACATGTTGGCTTCCCGTGCGCAGGCGTTGGGAAAAGTTGCAAATGTTTCGTTCCGCATCAATCCAGATGTCGATGCCAAGACCCACGAGAAAATTTCGACGGGCAAAGCGGCTGATAAATTTGGCATTCCATGGAAAGATGCGCCGCGCATTTACAAAAAAGCTGCGGAGCTTGATGGCATAAAAGTCACCGGTATCGATATGCATATCGGCAGTCAGATCATCGATCTGGAACCATTTGATACTGCGTTTGCACGTCTCTCGGAATTGATTGGTGAACTGCGTTCGCAGGGTCATGAGATAGAGCATGTTGATGTGGGCGGGGGTCTCGGCATTCCCTATCACGAAGATAATCAACCGCCACCAAATCCTGATGATTATGCGGCTGTTGTTAAAAAGCATGTGCGTGACTTGGATGCGAAAGTCATTTTTGAACCGGGCCGTTTGATTGCAGGCAATGCCGGAATTTTCGTCACCGAAGTGATTTATGTCAAAGAAGGCGCCGACCGTGTTTTTGTCATCGTGGATGGTGCAATGAATGATCTTATTCGCCCAACACTTTACGATGCATATCACGAAGTACGTCCGGTTAATGTGGCGCGTGGGTCATCATCGCGTATCACGGCTGATGTGGTGGGTCCCGTTTGCGAGTCTGGAGACTATTTGGCCAAAGGACGTGAAATGTCGCTTCCTCGCCAAGGCGATTTATTGGCGCTCGGTTCAGCCGGTGCTTACGGCGCGGTTCAGGCTGGAACTTACAACAGCCGTTTGTTGGTGCCTGAGGTGTTGGTGAACGGCAGCGAGTGGCATGTTGTACGCCCTCGCACTTCTTATGAAGAGATGATTGGTCTCGACAGCATTCCAGACTGGATTGATGCCTAACTCTTTTTGCGGGTTGCCGGCTTAGATTTTATGCCGAGAGCGGAAGGTTCATCTGACAGAACTCTAACTTCACGCTGCGGATACGGAATTTTGATTTGGTTGTCGCGCAAAGTGCGCCAAACAATGAATAGTACATCTGATGAAAATTTGTTTTTTCCATCGTCAATGCCATCTGCCCAAAATTCAACGGCAAAATTGATGCCGCTGTCGCCAAAGCCGCGCAGTTCTACATCTGGGATCTCTGGATCTTGTAACACTTGTGGGTGTTCGGAAACTGCATCGCGGATGAGATCAGGAATAGGCTCAATGTCAGTGTCGTAAGACACTGAAAATTCAACTTCGTAGCGTTGACGCGGATCGTCGCGCGTCCAGTTGACGAACGTTGTGGTCACAAATTTTTCGTTCGGCAACATAACTTCTTTGCCGTCATAGGTTTCAAGCGTGGTCGATCGCATGTTGATTTCTTTGAGAATGCCGGCCTTGCCATCTTCCATTTCAATGTAGTCGCCCGGGGACAAAGAGCGTTCGAACAAGATAATCATGCCTGATATAAAGTTGGCTGCGATTTGTTGCAGGCCAAAACCAAGGCCAACACCAACGGCACCACCAAGAACGGCGAGGGCGGTGAGATCAATCCCGAGAACCTGCAGGAACACGATGCCCATAATGATGAACAGCACGATCTGAAACAGTTTTGAAATCAACGACCGCATGCCGAGGTCGAGCGCTTCTTGACGGTTAATCGCGTTCTGGCCAGCACTGTTTGATTGGCGACCAAGCCAGAAAATGATGCCACCAAAAATAGCGGCCTTGATTAAGAACAGTGCTGAAAGACGAATGTTGCCCAGTTCGAGTGCAACAGTGTCTAAGAATGCTGTGAAATCGTCGAAATAGCCAAACACCATGAGCAAAGCGCTCGGCAGGACTATGATATTAATAAGTTTACGTAGGCCTTCGTGAGCCACAAAGAGCTTAATCGCGTTATAAAGTGCGAGAACAACAGCGAGACTTTGCGCCAGTTGCACCAACCACACACTGCCAGTGACGGAACGCAAAATTGGTACGGCCGCTGCGAGAAGCGCTACAAGCAATATTGGGAACAGAAGCCCTCTTGCTTTGTAGATCCAGGACCGTATCAGCAGCAATTTGCCGTCGGTTGGTTCGTCGCGAAGCAATGGAACGCGTTTTCGAATTAGCCGTGAAAAGAAACCGGCCAAAAGCCAGGCAACAACCACTGCGCCAATTTGGGCATAGAAAGTCGGTGATTGGAGCCAAGCAAGGACTATCCCCCATATTTCGAGAGCCTGAAGTTGAAGGGCATCGAGATCGGGCATTTGGGAAACTCATCAAGTGATTTGCTTGGATCAATCCTAATGATGTGGGCATTCAACCGCAATCACAATTCAGCGACACTTGAACACATCACGCTATTGCGTCTCGCCATTGCCTTGTTTGCTGCTATAGTTGAGTACGAAATGAAGAGACTTCGCCATGATAGAAGATTCTAAAATCCAACACACGTCCGCACCGCAGCTTGCGACTGCGCGCCGTTCAGCGTGGTTCGCGTTGGTTTGGGAACAGGTTTGGCCACTTCTTCTTCCCGTCTTGGGCGTGATTTCTGTATTCTTTACTGTGTCTTGGTTTGGTGTTTGGGCCTTGCTGCATGATTATGTGCGTGTTGGCTTGGTCGTTTTATTTGCAGGCGCCCTATTGGCTGCGTTGTGGCACTTGAGAAAACTACGATTGCCTGCAAGCGCTGCTGTTGATGCGCGTATCGAACGTGTTTCCAATCTCAATCATAGACCAGTAACGGCGCAAGAAGATGCACGGTCCGATATCACTGGTGGTGATGATCACTTTGCGAAAGCGCTCTGGGAAGAACATCGTCGTCGCATGTCGCAATCGCTTTCTGGTTTGAAAAGTGGCACGCCTTCTCCAAAAATCGCGCAACACGATCCGTTTGCTCTTAGAGCATTGGTTGTTTTGGCATTGTTTGTGGCGTTTGGCGCAGGTTGGAACAATTGGGGTTCGCGCATTGCCGATGCGTTTCACAGCCAACCACTGGCCACGCTCGTTGCAGGGCGTGTTGATGTGTGGGTGACGCCACCTGCCTACACAAACAAGCCGCCGATTTTTTTGAAGCAGTCTGAAGGTGAAACACAAGTTGCAACGACAGTGCCGGAAGGCAGCGAATTGGTTGTGCGAGTTTTGAAACTCGATGCGCCTGAACTGGTTTTGCTGGATGGCGAATACGAACGTATCATTGATGCGGCGAAGCCAGAGAATGACAAAAGTACAGAAACACAAAACACCACCGAGTTGAAACATGAGGGGGCTAAACTTTCCACTTTGTTCAAACTGAAATTGGGAAAAAGCTCTTCTGTGAAACTGCGGTCTGGTGAAGAGGAAGTGGGCACATGGTCATTTGCTGTGACAGAAGACCACAATCCATCGATCAAGTTTACTGAAGACCCAGAAGGATCGACCCGTGGTGCTTTGGAATTTTCTTACGAAGTTCAAGACGACTATGGGGTGAGTGTTGCCCGCGCTGATATCAAATCACAACAGGATATTGATGCCAGTGCGATTCCTTTGATTGAAGCTCCGAAGCTGGATCTTCCTTTGCCAAATCGCAACGCCAAAAAAGGTGTTTCAAAAACCAGTCAAGATTTGACCAATCACCCGTGGGCTGGCGCAAAAGTCGAAATGACTTTGGTTGTCGAAGATGAAGCTGGCCAAACAGGAAAAAGCGAGACCAAAAGTTTCGTTTTGCCCGAACGTATTTTCACTAAGCCTTTGGCGAAAGCGATTGTTCATGAGCGACGCAATCTAGCGCTTGATTTGCGAAGTGCCCCGCAGGTTGCGGAAATGTTGGATATCATGACAACCACTCATCCCGATGAGTTCATCAAGAATTTCTCGGTT
Organism: uncultured Rhizobiaceae group bacterium; assembly: GCA_938030645.1. Classification (GTDB taxonomy): domain Bacteria; phylum Pseudomonadota; class Alphaproteobacteria; order Rhizobiales; family Rhizobiaceae; genus Pseudahrensia. Next base: position 8,749 of record CALHHQ010000197.1, on the reverse strand, counting down.
TATACAGCCTTGCGCGTTGCGTATCGCAGCATACGACGCACGCGTAACAAAGACGAGTTGCGTGAGACCTTGGACCTCATGTGGGAAACAGCACTGGCTGTTGAAGATGGTGATTTATCATTGGCTGAACGTCGTTTGCGGGATGCACAGGAGCGGTTGGCTAAGGCCCTGGAAAACGGTGCGTCTGATGAAGAGATTGCAGAACTGATGCAAGATCTTCGAAATGCTATGAACGAGTTCATGCAAGAGTTGGCTGAGCAAGCGCAGCGTAATCAGCAAAATCAGCAGGCGATGCCTCTTGATCCGAACACGCAAGTTTTGCGTCAGCAGGACCTTGAACGAATGATGCAGCAAATCGAAGATTTGGCAAAATCGGGTTCCAAAGATGCAGCACGTCAGTTGTTGGAAGAAATGCAGCGCATGATGAACAATCTGCAGACAGCACGACCACGCCAACAACAACAGCAACAGACTGATGAATTTAGCCAGCAGATGAATAAGCTGGGTGAGATGATGCGCCAGCAGCAACAGTTGATGGACCAAACGCTTGATATGCAGCGTCAACAACAACGCCGAAATGAGCAGGGCCAACAGCAAGGTCAGCAAAACCAGCAACAAAGACAACAGCAGCAACAGGGCCAGCAAGGCCAACAGGGTGATCAAAATCAACCTGGTGAACGCAAACCTATGACGCCAGAAGAATTTGCAGATGCCATGAAGCAATTGCAGGAACAGCAAGGGAAGTTGCAACAACAGATGCAAGAACTGCAGGAAGCCATGCGCGGTATGGGAATGGAACCCGGCGAACAATTGGGTGAAGCAGGCGAAGCTATGGGTGGTGCTGAACAAAGCTTGGGTGAAGGCCAAACTGGTGAAGCCATGGGTGAACAGGGCCGCGCTCTTCAAGCCATGCGCGATGGTGCACAACAAATGATGCAGCAGATGCAGAACCAAGCGGGCGAACAAGGCCGACGAGGCGAGCGTGGCCAACACGGCGAGCAATCAAGCGGTGACCGTGACCCACTTGGTCGTCAAAGCAGAAGTGAAGGCCCACAATTGGGCAATGACACAAAAGTGCCAGGCGAAATTGATGCCCAACGGGCGCGTGAAATTCTGGAGGCAATCAGACGCAAATTGTCTGATCCAGCGCGGCCAAAGCTTGAGTTGGATTATCTCGACCGGTTGCTGCCAACCCGATAGAGCGTTGAACGAGTGGGTACAAAAAAGCCCACGATGCATCTACAGCAGCGCGGGCTTTTGTATCTTTATGAATTGAAAACTTACAGGGCTTTTTCAAATTCTGGCAGAGCTTCAAACAAATCTGCAACCAAACCGTAATCAGCCACTTGGAAGATCGGGGCTTCATCGTCTTTGTTGATAGCGACGATGACTTTGGAGTCTTTCATGCCAGCCAAGTGCTGGATGGCACCGGAAATGCCGCAAGCAATATACAAGTCAGGTGCAACCACTTTACCGGTCTGACCAACTTGCCAGTCGTTTGGCGCGTAGCCCGCATCAACCGCGGCACGTGATGCGCCGATGGCAGCACCAAGCTTATCAGCCACTGGCGTGATAACTTCTTCAAATTTCTCTGAAGACCCCAATGCACGACCGCCGGAAATGATGATTTTTGCAGATGTGAGTTCTGGACGATCAGAGTCTGACAATGCAGCGCTGACAAACTCAGACAGACCCGGGTTTGCAGCAGCATCAATTTTGTCGACTGAGGCAGAACCGCCTTCACCAACTGCAGCGAAGCCAGCTGTACGCACAGTGATCACCTTCGTTGCATCCGTTGATTGAACAGTCTGCATTGCGTTGCCCGCATAAATCGGGCGCTCGAATGTGTCTGCAGCTTTCACTTCCGTGATGTCAGAAATCTGCATCACGTCCAGCAATGCTGCAACGCGCGGCAGAATGTTCTTACCATCGGTGGTCGCAGCAGCCATGATCGTATCGTAGTCACCGGCAATGCCAGTGATCACAGCGGCCATTGGCTCGGCCAAACGGTTGGTCAGGTAATCCGCCTCACATAGAAGCACTTTTGCAGCACCATCAAGTTTTGCAGCGGCATCAGCCACAGCCGAACATCCGTTGCCTGCAACCAGCACATGAACGTCACTGCCGATTGCAGCAGCAGCAGTCATAGCTTTGTGTGTTTGATCTGACAGAGTTTCGTTGTCGTGTTCAGCAATCAAAAGAGTTGTCATGGTCGATCTCCTTACAGCACGCCGGCTTCGTTTTTCAGCTTGTCGACGAGTTCATCAACAGAGCCAACAATGACACCAGCTTTGCGTGTAGCGGGTTCAACGGTGTTTAAGATTTTCAAACGTGGGGCCATGTCGACGCCATAGTCTGAAGGGGCCTTTTCATCGAGAGGCTTTTTCTTTGCCTTCATGATGTTTGGCAGCGACGCATAACGCGGCTCATTCAAGCGAAGATCGGTTGTCATAATCAAAGGCATATCAACTTTGATGGTTTGCAAACCGCCATCCACTTCGCGGGTCACGTTGGCGCTGTTGCCATTGATTTCCAGTTTGGATGCAAATGTTGCCTGCGCCCAACCGAGCAAAGCTGACAGCATTTGGCCCGTCTGGTTGGCATCGTCATCGATGGCTTGTTTGCCAAGAATAACCAACTGAGGGTTTTCTTCTTCAACAATACCTTTGAGAATTTTGGCCACGGCCAATGGTTCAACGAGATCATCTGTTTTTACAAGAATGCCGCGATCAGCGCCCATGGCGAGTGCTGTGCGAATTGTTTCCTGAGACTGTTGCGGCCCAATGGAAACGGCGATCACTTCTTCGGCTTTACCCGCTTCTTTCAAGCGCAAAGCTTCTTCGATCGCGATTTCGTCGAATGGGTTCATCGACATTTTAACATTGGCGAGTTCTACGCCAGAACCGTCGGCTTTCACGCGAATTTTCACGTTGTAATCGACAACCCGTTTAACGGGCACAATTATCTTCATTTCAATGACCTCTATCGGCGAAGGGATTTGGTATTCTAGTGCAAAATATTGAGTGAGAACGCTTGTTCATATCCGCCATTTTGCATCAGATTTTAGACACGTTTGAGACCCAACTTATGTGGCTTCTTGTCCAAGAATGCAACATTAAATTCTTACGTTAACGTCAATTTTGAATGTTTGTATTGTCACGCTGGTTTGCACGGCGACCCCAAGGCGAAAGTTTGACGTCTTCAGGCAATCGCGTATCTGGTTTCAGCTCGACCGCTTCGGGCAAAATTATTTCTTTGTCGAAGAGAGGGACTGCTCGGCGTTTCAACAATACGACGAGTAGAATGCCAGCCAGACCGCCACCCACATGTGACGCCCACGAAACTTGTCCGTCTGTATCAATGGCGAACATTATAACTTGATAGGCGGCCCAACCACCCAAAGCGATATATGCTGGCAAGCGCAAAGGAATCCTGAAAAATACGATCCCCCAAATTTGCATTTTGGGATGAAGCATCAAATAGGCTGTGACCAAGCCGGCAGCAGCACCTGATGCGCCGATCAGCGGCCCATCGGAATCGGCGAATAACAACCCGTGAAACCAAACGGCAGCAAAAGCGCACAGAATGTAAAAGAGTGCGAATTTGATGTGGCCTAGCGCATCTTCAACATTGTCACCAAATACCCAGACAAAAATCATGTTGCCTGCCAGATGCATCAGATCCGCATGGATGAACGCACTGGTGAGCATTGTCAGAAAATAGTAGTCGTCGGAAACCAATTGATACTCTACTGGCAGGGACTTTAGATCATTGGCAATGGATGGAATATAGCCGAGTGAAAGCGTTACATATTTCAGGTTTCCGATAGTGCTGGAATCCAAAACGTTCACCATGAGATAAACGAAGACGTTCAATCCAATAATTGTGAGCGTGACCCACTGCACGGAAATATGTTTGACGGGTTTCCCGTCGTAAAGTGGAACGAACATAAACGTGTCTCCTCAATCTATCTTGAGGAAACTGCTCGTCGTGTCTAACGATTTTCGCCCGGTACCCACAAAATGTCGGCTTTTCCGCCCTCATTGCTGTAACGCGCAGCTACGAACAAGAAGTCTGATACCCGGTTCATATAGCGAATGCCAGACGGGTTTACATGCTCGCCGGGCGTTTCACCAAGATGTACGATCAGACGTTCGGCGCGACGTGCAACAGTTCTGGCCACATGAAGTGCGGCAGCTGCGGCTGAACCGCCGGGCAAAATAAACGACCGAAGCGGATCTAAATCTTTGTTCAAGGTATCGATGTCTTTCTCGATACGCTCCACCTGTGTTTCAATCATGCGGAGTGGTTCGTACTCCAATTTCTCACCATTGTCGGGTGTGGCCAAGTCTGCGCCTAAATCAAAAAGGTCATTTTGAATGCGCAGAAGCATTGCATGGAGGTCCGATTGATTTTCAGTGTGCAAACGCGCAACGCCAATGGCGGCGTTCGTTTCATCAACCGTGCCGTAGGATTCAACTCGAAGATCGAACTTCAGGCGGCGCTCGCCCGTTCCCAAAGCGGTCGTGCCATCGTCACCTGTTTTCGTATAAATTTTGTTCAAGACGACCATAGTGGTTTCCGATTCTAACCGCGTGAAAAATAGACGAAGCCAACCATCAAAATAACAGCAATGGCTTGCGCGATAACACGCATGCGCATGAGTTTTTGAGATTTGTTGCCAGGCCCATTTTGCAACATGTTCCAAAGACCGCGCAATAAAATGAGGCCAACGACCACACAGGCCAAAAGAAGAATAATGTAGGAGATATTCATAGTGTAATCTCGAAGGTTTGCGTGGACGTTACTTAGACCCGTCTGAAGCTTGTGCCAATGGCGGCGTTTTGTCTCTTTCCAGTGTGCCAGCGTGAGATGCAAGACCGACCGCCACCGCGCAGAGGAACATGCCAATCAACTGGACAGGTACGAGCGTTTCTCCAAACAGAAAGTAGGCCATGACGGCTGCCACACCCGGCACTAAGAAAAACAAAGTGGAGAGCTTTGCCACAGAGCCTTCTCGAATGAGCCACATCAGTAAAAAGACTGCCAAAAAGGAAAGGATCACAACTGCCCAGACCATGGCAAAGATCATCTCACCTGACCACTGGATTTCGCGCGTTTCCATGCAAAGAGACAGAATGGCGACGGGTATAAAGCCCCCAAGGTACTGCAATGCCGTGCCGGAACGCAGGTCGCTCAGACTGCCCACTTGTTTTTGATAAATTGTTCCAATCGTCACAGAGATCATGCCCAAAACAGACGCAATAATTGTTGCCATGTTGATGCCGCTGTCCGCAATGTCGATTTTGGGAGCTAGCACGAGAACAACGCCCAAGAATCCAAGTGCTATACCAAACCAGTGTTTACGAGTTATGGCCTCTTTCAAAAGCCATCCAGCAAGAATTGCTGTGAGCAGCGGTTGAAGACCGACGATAACGGCTGACACGCCAGCGGGCATGCCGCGATCTATCGACCAAAACACAGCACCCAAATAGAAGCCATGCATCAATGAACCGATGGCGATGGAGTGCAATGCCATTTTTAACCCGGGCCATTGGGCTTTCAATATGAAAGCAATTAGACCCAGAACGATAAAAGCAATTCCAAAACGAATGGCCAAAAAGGTTCCAGGTTCTGAATAGGGCATACCCAAACGTGCGCCGATGAAGCCTGTGGCCCAAAGGCAGACAAATAATCCGGGAGCCAGTTTTTGAAGCATTCAGTGAAACTCTTATACCCGTATGTATAAATGGGAAGCTTGCAATTGATCAGTAAAAGTTGTGCTGATCACGAGCAGTGTTTAGTGAAAACGCAGTCGTACACATTTTGGCACAGCTGCCAATGGCAGACAGAGCTTCATCATGAATCAAATTGTTGAAATTGTATTGCCTGTCTTTTGTCTCATTGGCATTGGATACGGCATTGCCCGATTTCAGATATTGAGTTCTGCTTCTGGCGATGGATTGGCGGACTATGTATTCAAGATTGCCGTGCCTGTTCTTTTGATGCGCTCCATCGCTTCTGCGGATTTCTCTGATCAAAATGGCTTTGGCGACATTGTCTCGTTCTGGGCGGTTTATTTTTCTGGAGTCTTTCTGGTTTGGGTGGCCGCGTGGCTGTGGATCAGTAAAGTGTTTTCGCGTGGCGCAAGGGCTGCATCTATTGCAGGCGTTGCTGCCGGGTTTTCCAATTTGGTTTTGTTGGGGATACCATTGATGGAGCAAGCTTATGGACGTGAAGGCCTGCAAGTTTTATTCATTTTGATTGGTGTCCATCTGCCGATTATGATGACGGTCTCGACTTTTCTCATGGAATTGGCGGTTCGTTCTGATGGTGTAGACACAACGCCGCTGAAAGCTGGCGCAGTTTTCAAAAAATTGCTTCTGAACTTTGCTGCCAACCCAATTATTATCGGAATTTTTGCCGGTCTCGCGCTGCGTTTCAGCGGTGTCACGATAACTGGAGTTCCAGATCAAGTCATGGGCTTGATTGCCAAAACGACAGGACCTCTGGCGCTCATCTCGCTCGGCATGGGACTTATCAAATATGGAGTGAAGGGCAACATTTTTGCAGCCGTTGGCCTCACCATTCTCAGTTTGGCCGTCATGCCGATGTCAGTTTACATTGTTGGAAAAACGTTTTTCAACCTGCCGCCTTTGTGGTTGAAAGTTGCGGTCTTGGCGGCTGCCAGTCCCACTGGTGTTAACGCTTATCTCTTCGCCACTTATTTCAAGGTCGCCGAAGGCCTTGCTTCGAGTTCCATCGTGTTGACCATGCTTGGCTCCATTTTGACACTGCCAATCTGGCTGACCCTGTTGGGCTAAAAACCCACCAATCTCTTGACATCCTGGGGTGTTAGTCCTGCATGGCGAAGAGCGCGTAAACTTGTGTCGCCATTGCTTTTTGAAAGCTTGCGCCCGTCGTCCGCTAAAATAAGATCGTGGTGATGATACTCTGGCTCGGGCAAACCCAACAACTCCTGCAACAGACGATGGACAGATGTTGCATGAAAAAGATCACGTCCTCGAACCACATGAGTGATGCCTTGAAGTGCATCGTCCACCACAGCAGACAGATTGTAACTTGTGGGCGTATCACTGCGGGCCAAAACAAGATCACCCCATCTAGACGGTTCCGCATGGCACAAACCAGTTTGGTTTTCAGGTCCCGTTCCAGTTTCTATAAATGTGATCGGTTCACTAACACGCTCTAACGCCGCGTTCATGTTGAGGCGCAAATTGTGAAGTGGTGATCTGTTTCGCTCACGTTCTTGCTCTTCAACCGACCACTCTCGCTCTTCCCCGGGATAAAGGGGTGAGCCGTCAGGGTCATTTTTCCAATCCGTTCCAGATTTAACTTTTGACGTTACTTTGTCTCTGATTTGCTTGCGGCTCATGAATGAGGGGTAAATTAGATCTTCGCAGATCAGAGAGTCGAGAGCTTGGGTATAATCTGCAAAGTGTTCTGATTGCCGACGCGGTGGTGTTTCCCATTCAAGGCCTAACCATTCCAGATCTTCAAGCATTGCTTTTTCAAGTTCGGGCCGGCACCGGACGCGGTCAATATCTTCAATACGGATGAGAAACCGACCATTGTGTTCTTTCGCCATGCGATAATTGATCAGTGCTGAATAGGCATGGCCGAGGTGAAGAGCGCCGTTTGGACTAGGAGCGAATCTAAAAACGGGTGGCGTATTGGAATGCATGTTGGCAATCTAAGCCCTCCTTTGTTCCGCCGGAAGTTAAAAATTGCAATCCTCCTTAAATTCAATCGCCAATGAAGCTGACCTACAATCCGGCCTTGAATTATTGGCACAGTTAGATCATTCGATTGGAGAAACGATCGCTGGTTTGGAGAAGGTGCCCTTGCGGTCCAAACCGCCCGGTTTTGAGGGTCTTGCGGAAATCATTGTGGCACAACAAGTCTCGAAAGCTTCCGCCACAGCAATATTTGGCAGATTGAGAGATCGGGTCGTTCCGTTTTCAGCTGACGCCTATTTGCAAGCTGGAGAGCAGATTTGGATAGAAGCGGGATTGTCCCGCGCTAAGCAATCGACCCTTGAAGGTTTGGCGCATGCAATCGTAGGGCAACATTTAAGCTTAGATGATTTGTGTAAAGTGTCGCCCGCTGAGGCGATGGATGAACTCACGGCATTAAAAGGAATCGGACCTTGGACGGCGGAAGTTTTTCTTTTGTTTTGTGCAGGGCACCCTGACATTTTTCCAGCTGGTGATGTGGCATTGCAGCATGTTGTGGGGTGGTTGTGCGACTGCGATGAAAAACCAGATGCCAAAGAGACACGAGCCCTGGCTGAACGATGGGAACCGGTGCGAAGTGTTGCTGCTCGCGTTTGCTATGCGGAATACGCACGCCATAAAGGTTGGACAGCTGCGCCACTTTAGTGGGCATCGTGTAAGGTTGGGGATAGACCGTGCGATGAATTGTCCGGCAGGCTTCACAAATCCGTCTTAGTGAACCTACACTGTGTCTTCGATTGTTGAGGCTATGATTCCCGGTCGTTCAACTTGGCACCTTTGGCGGTCCGGGGCGGGAGGAAGTTCGTGACGATTGCCGTGAATCCGGAGTTGCATCCGACACTTGTGCTGAACGCGGATTATCGTCCGTTGTCCTATTACCCGCTTTCGCTTTGGTCTTGGCAGGATGCCATAAAAGCTGTGTTTTTGGATCGCGTGAACATCGTTTCTGAATATGATGCAGCGGTGTCGTCCCCCTCATTTCAGATGAAACT
>CALHHQ010000196.1 GCA_938030645.1 uncultured Rhizobiaceae group bacterium | reverse complement strand
AACCACTGACCGCATTTTGATGTTCACCACGGCGGGAAAATTCTACACCCTGCAGGGCGATAAACTTCCCGGCGGGCGCGGTCATGGCGAACCTGTTCGCATTATGGTCGATATGGACAACGATGCGGACATCGTCAGCGTGTTTGTTCACAAGGCCGGGCGCAAACGTTTGGTTGCTTCCACGCTTGGCAATGGATTTGTGGTCGCTGAAGCTGATGTGATTGCAAACACCCGAAAAGGCAAGCAGGTGTTAAACGTATCTGCCCCCGTAGAAGCGGTGATTTGTAACACCGTAGAAGTCGGCGACGATGCTCCTGATCATTTGGCAGTGGTCGGCGAAAACCGCAAACTCATCATTTTCCCACTGGATCAAGTTCCTGAAATGGGCCGAGGAAAGGGTGTTCGTCTTCAAAAATATAAAGACGGGGGCATAAAAGATGCCAGCGCGTTTAAGTTAGCATCTGGCCTGAGTTGGACTGACAGTGCAGACCGAACACACACCCGTTCCGCAGACGAATTGATGGAGTATATGGGGGATCGTGCCCAAGCCGGTCGCATGGTTCCAAAGGGCTTTCCCAAGAACGGCAAGTTCTAGGAAAACCCTGAAACCTCCGTTTCATCACATTTTAACACTCGAAATGTACGGTGTTCAAATCCGTAACTCTGCGGAAGCAATGATGGCGGACTTTGACTGTGAACATTCGAGGCAAAATCCAAGAATTCTGGAGCGATCAATCTGGTGCAACCATGGTTGAATACGGCTTGCTAATTGCCTTGTTAACGGCAGTTGGCGTGTTCGCAGCTGCTCGTGTGGGTGCTGTGAATGTTCAAACGTTTACTAAGATTTCGAACGCCTTATCCGGCTGAGCCTGAGTTCGTAGACAGCGTGCATACCGATTGCAGCTGTCACAACAATCCCGCCGATGAACACATTGGAACTGGGCACTTCAAAAAACACAATCCATACCCATAGCGGTGCCAAAACTGTTTCTAAAAGATAGAACAGGGCGACTTGTGGCGCGGTGATGAAGCGTGGCGCCAACCACAGAGTGATGCCTGCAATGGGCACTAAAATGAGGGCATCCAAGGCCAACCAAACCGGCGCGCCCAACTCACCGCCAACAAGCAAGAGGGTTGGAAGCGCAAATGCTGCTGATACAAGACCACCAAATCCTGGTGCCAAGGAAAGGTCCTTACCACTTTTGCGGGTCAATGTAAGGGACAGCGCCAGAAAAGCGGCACACATCAATGCCAGAATGTCGCCAAAGAGATTGCCTGTTCCCAAACCATCCGCAACGATAATTCCTACACCCACTACTGTGGCAGCAATGGCTAGCCATGTATGAAATCTGGGTTTTTCACCAATCATGGGCCAAGACAGCAATGCAGCGAGCAATGCATTGAACGCCAGAATGAAAACCACATTGGCCGTAGAAGTGTTGAACACGGCCATGGTGAAACAAATATTGTTGGCACCAGACAATGCGCCAACGATAATGAAGTCTCTGTCAGCTAACAAAGCTTTTGGCATGGCGCTTCTGTTTGCAAAAAACCGCCAATAGATAAGCAAAATGAACGCTATTCCCAAACCACGGGCTGCCATGACCGTGTAGGGATCGCTGAGCGCCAAACGAATGAGAGGAATATCGAATGACAGCGCCAAACCGCCAATGAAGGCAAGGCTCAACCCTTTCGACGTTTGGTCTTGCGGTTGTGGAGTGGTCACGCAGCGCTGCTCACATCTTCAAGCAAAAATCGGCGAAGATCAAAAGCAGGGAAACGCCAGAGGCAAAAAATGCCAAACGCAGATACATGAATTTTCGTCTCAACACGCGCGCGATTGTCACATTGCTGTAGGAAATGGAATGAACCAATTGGGAAACTTCGCTCGTTTGCATGTATTCGGCAAAGGCTTCTGGATCTGTGCCAATGCAAGAAAGTGCGGGCCAGGACCAGGTTTCAAATTCAGAGATGTTCTTCGAGACACTCCTGCTTGGATAGCGCGGAAAAACCGCGGCGATACTGCAAAAAACCGCAGCTGCGCTGATAAGGCCAAAAACAATCTCCAAAGGGCTCAATTGGGCGGAGTTCAATTCAATTGGTCCGCGCAGGGCCAATAGTCCGATCAGTGTCATGACAACCGCCGCTTTCGCATCAGCAAATTGAATTTGTTGAACAGATGTTTGGTGCTGAGCAATAAGATACTGAATGCGAACTCGACTGATATTGTTGGCATCAAGGCCTTCAGATCCTGCGAGGTCTTTGTCCAATTTCACATCTGTGAGGCGTATTTTCATTCATCCACCTCGACCCAGCCACTGACGGTCAAACGTTCCTGCGGCCGAAAACGAGCTTTATATTCCATTTTCTGCGAGCCTTCGACCCAATAGCCCAAATGACAATGGGGTCGTCCGGCTTTTCGACATCGCTCAATATGATCGAGAATGAGAAATGTGCCGATGCTGCGCTTTTCCAAATCGGGCTCAAAAAAACTATAGACCATGGAGAGCCCTGTGCTGATCCGGTCATACAAGACAACCGCCACCAGTTCACCTTCACCACGCCCGGTGACAAACGTATCTGCGCCCCGTCGTCTGAACTCCAACATGTGTGTGTCGATATGGCTATCTTCCACCATCATCGCATAATCCAGCACCGTCATATTGCTCATGCCACCTTCGCCGTGACGCGATTCCACGTAACGACGAAACAATGAATATTGCTCTGATGTGGGCGTGTTTGGAACTTCAACGCCGATCAGGTCTGCGTTGTATTTGAGAACCCGTTTC
>CALHHQ010000195.1 GCA_938030645.1 uncultured Rhizobiaceae group bacterium | reverse complement strand
ATTGTTGGCGCGTCGGTCACCATTCTCGGCATCATGGCTGCGAAAACGATGAACCGCTCTGGTTATGATGTGCGACTCGCTGCTGGTACGATCACGGCGGGCGGTACGCTGGGAATTCTCATCCCTCCATCGATCATGTTGATTGTGATGGGGCCGGTTTTGGAAATTCCTGTGACGGACTTGTTCCGCGCGGCGATTATTCCTGGCGTTCTTCTGGCCGTGCTTTACATGGTCTATGCGTTGGGGCGTTGCTGGATCAATCCTAGCCTCGGACCAATTCTTCCTGAGGACGAACAGCCAGATACATCGCCTTACTATCTGCTTGAAGTTGCAGCTGTGATGACGTCACTGGTGATCTTCTTCTGGCTGATCACGCTTGGTGCTTCAGGCAGCCTAGGATTTATTCCGCTCGGTGGTTTGATCATTCCAATTCTTTGGTTGGGGGGCATGTTCCTAGTTTACAAATGGGCACGTGCAACCAAGCCGGGTGGGTTCTATTTCTCTGATCTTTGGTACGAGTTCTTTATGGGACTTGTTCCACCAACTGTACTGATCGCGTTTGCGCTCGGTTCAATCTTGGCTGGTTGGGCGACCCCGGCAGAAGCTGCCGCCTGTGGTGCATTTGGAGCGATTGTTTTGTCGCTGGCATATCGCAAATTGACTGTTGCGAAGTTCTACGACGCATTGATCAAAACATTGGAAATCTCGGTGTTGATCATGTTCCTCGTGGCGGCTTCTAACTTCTTTGGCGCTGTGTTCTCTAACCTTGGTACACCGAAATATCTGACAGAACTTCTCTTGTCCTTCGACCTGTCGACGGCTGCGATGTTGATCTTCGTCATGGCATTGGTGTTCTTGCTGGGCTGGCCTTTGGAATGGGTGCCGATCGTTTTGATCATCGTGCCAATTCTGGTTCCACTTCTTGTGTCATTGAATGTGAACCTGACATGGTTTGCCATTCTCGTAGCAGTGAACTTGCAGACAGCTTGGCTCAGCCCGCCAGTCGCTCTTTCGGCCTACTTCCTGAAAGGCGTTGTGCCGGAATGGGATTTGAAAGACATCTATCTTGGCATGATGCAGTTCATGGTCATTCAGGTTATTGGCCTCACCTTGATCTTCATGTTCCCGGGCTTCGCGCTTTGGTTGCCAGATTATCTTTCTGCCAACGGTTCTGAAGGCTTCTTCAGCTACGTGGGCTGGGGCAGTAACTAGGATTGGCTCTCTCTTTCGGGAGGGTGTGTAAACAGAAGAACGGAGGCCCTGCGCTTGATAGTGTTGGGGCTTCCAATCACTAATGAGTGTTGTTTTGTTCGTTAAATATCGGTTGAACGAAAAATGCTTTTGGCAATTAATTGGAATGTGAAATGGCCCTGAACTATCTTAAAAAAGCAGACAAAACGTCTTCCAGTGATGCGCCGGACGTTCGCGACACTGTTCAATCCATACTTGATGAAATTGAAAACGGTGGCGAAGAAGCTGCGCGCAAATATGCTGCTCAGTTTGATAAATACGACGGCAACATTGCGTTGACTGCGGATGAAATTGAAGCAGCGAGCGCAAAGGTTCCCCAAAAACTCAAAGACGATATTCGCTTTGCCCATGACAACGTTCGTCGCTTTGCTGAAAAGCAAATGGAGAGCTTGCAAGACTTAGAATATGAAATCCATCCAGGTTTTGTGGCGGGCCAGAAAAGCATCCCTTGTCAAAGTGCTGGGTGCTACGTTCCCGGCGGTCGATACAGCCACGTGGCTTCGGCGATCATGACAGTCACCACAGCCAAGGTTGCTGGCGTCTCTAATATTTCCGTCTGCTCGCCGCCAAGACCTGAAATCGGTATCAACCCTGCAATTATTTACACATCGCATCTTTGCGGTGCTGACAACATATACGCATTGGGTGGTGTTCAAGGTGTGGCGTCCATGGCGTTCGGTCTGTTTGGCCAGCCTGAAGCGGATATTATCGTTGGCCCAGGCAATCAATTTGTGGCGGAAGCCAAGCGCATTTTGTTTGGCCGTGTCGGCATTGATATGTTTGCAGGTCCAACAGACAGCCTGATCTTGGCTGATAAATCAGCTGACCCAGAAATCGTAGCATCCGACCTCGTCGGTCAAGCTGAGCACGGCTACAATTCTCCTGTATGGTTGGTGACCGACGATCAGGCTTTGGCTGAAAAAGTCATGGAGCTTGTTCCAGATGTGATAGCTGATTTGCCGGGATTAAATCGTGACAATGCAGAAGCCGCATGGCGCGATTATGCAGAGGTCATTGTGTGCGCTGACCGTGAAGAAATGGCCGCAACGTCAGACAAATATGCACCAGAACATTTGACTGTTCAGGCGGAGGATTTGCCTTGGTGGTTGGATCGTCTGGAATGCTACGGGTCCTTGTTCTTGGGTGAAGAGACAACGGTTGCTTATGGCGACAAAGCCTCGGGCACCAACCACGTGTTGCCCACATCAGGTGCTGCGAAATATACAGGTGGCTTGTCAGTTCATAAGTATCTCAAAATTGTCACGTGGCAGCAATCCACGCGTGAAGCATCAAAATCGGTTGCTTTGGCAACGGCGCGCATTTCTCGTCTTGAAGGCATGGAAGGCCATGCTCGGACAGCAGATATTCGCTTGCGGAAATATTTCCCGACTGAGAACTTCGATCTCACAGCATCTGACGATTGATTTAGATAGGTTTCATCATGCGCGCACTTTTTTACACGGGAACGATGCAATCGGAGTTGCGCGACGCGCCTGATCCGATTGCAGGGAACAATCAAGTTCATATTGATGTTTCTCATTGTGGAATTTGTGGATCAGACATGCATGCTTGGCATGGTCATGATGCACGTCGTGTGCCTCCATTGATTTTGGGACATGAAGCTGTCGGCATTCCGCGCAATGGGGAATATGCTGGTCAAAGGGTGGCGATCAATCCGCTGCACACGTGTGGGACGTGCCGCCATTGTTTGGCGGGAGACGATCATATTTGCCCAGACCGTAAGCTGATGAGCATGCAATTGCCGGGTGCTTATGCGGAGCAAACGGTTGCTGATGAGCGCAACCTATATGTTTTGCCTGATGAACTTTCCAATGAAGATGCGGCGCTCGCCGAACCCATGGCGGTGTGTGTTCATGCTGTTGAAGTGGCGCGCAAGACAGCGCGACGTCCAATCGCTGAAAGTCTGTGTGTTGTATTGGGCGGAGGAGCGATTGGCGTTCTCACCGCGTTGGTTTTGGCTGACCAAGGTTGCAAAGACCTTTGGATAGCTGAACCAAACGAAAAACGGCGTGCTGTTCTGGAAGCAGCTGTTCCGTCGATCAACGCCTATGACCCATCGAATGGCGGTCCTGAAGCCGAGACTGCAGATGTTGTGCTGGATGCTGTCGGCATGGGTGCAACGCGTAAAGCGGCATGTGAATTGGTGGTGCCGGGCGGCACGATTGTTCACATTGGTTTGCAAGATAGCGCAGATGGAATTGATACACGCCGTATCACACTTCAAGAAATTCACTTTTCAGGCACGTATTGTTATTCACGATATGACTTTGCCGCTGCGTTGAAATTGTTGGCACGGGGTATTGTGCAAAACCGAGATTGGATCGAAGTGCGTCCGCTGGAGCAGGGCGCGCAAAGCTTCATGGATATTCATGAAGGCAATGCAGCGCCGAAGATCATTTTGTCGATGGCGTAGGCTGCTCAGGTTCATAGAACGAACAGAGCGTTTCAATAAGTTTGCGCGCCTGATTGCTTGCAAGGCTGTAATATATTGACTGACCTTCGCGACGCGTTTTGACCAATTCCGCATCTCTCAGTTTCGCCAAATGTTGCGAAACAGCGCTTTGGCTTAAGGTCGATGCGGCCTGCAATTGGCCAACGGTCATCTCTCCATCCGTTAAATGACAGACCATCATCAGCCGATGTCTGTTGGCCAACAGCGACAATAGGCTTTCCGCCTGCGCTGCATTGGCTTCCACATCTTTGATGTTCAGATTCTGCATATTGATAAATTAGCAAATTCTAATATATTGGCAAGACGAATTGTTTTTGGAGATGAAACTGTGACTGAATTTACACCTCTTGCATCAGCCTTTGGCGGCGCCTTGATCGGGCTTTCAGCCGTTTTGTTGATGGCGTTGAATGGCCGTATTGCCGGTATAAGCGGTATCAGTTCATCTGTCTTGCCGCCTTGGGCCCATGCACTAGCCGAGCCTTTGCGCGAGCGGCGCGACGTCAAAACAAAAACAGGACGCGGCGCAAGCTTAAGCGCCATATATAGCCCCGCAAGCCCTGCGCCGACCACCAAAACCGCTCCGGCAGGGAGGCGCTTTGTGTCGAGTGTCCAATCAGATTTCATAAGCCGTCCAAATATTTAGCGCTGTGATGCCATGGAAATTTAAGGCGCGCAATTGGGTATTGACGCCGATGCTAGCGAAGAAATGATTGGATACTTATCTGTTCGTTCTCATTTACGAGACTCCGCAACACTCAAACCTACACGCTCGCTTTGCGCCCGCGCATGCGTCCTTACGGACGGTTTGAGCGGTTAAATCACCTTAACATCAACCTCAGGCAGGCTCGGGTCAAAGTGACCTTTTACTGGATCGAATTTCACATTGATCATATCCATCACGGCCTTGAAGGCGCGTTTGCGCATGGCCTCCGGGACGAGGACTTCATTGGTT
>CALHHQ010000194.1 GCA_938030645.1 uncultured Rhizobiaceae group bacterium | reverse complement strand
CCGCCCGCCCCCAGAACCCTCATACTGCTCCAGCCCGTCACAACTGCGCGGCCATGCCCGCCCGCAGGGAACGGATCAGTTTCAAAATTCCCGTTGACCAACAATTCCTGAACCTGCGCAGTTGAAGGCAGTGCAAAGAACATCAAAAGTGCAAAAGTAAGGAGCGTTCTAAAGAAATTGGTCATCGTATTTTCCTGAATAGGGCATTTGGAAATTGGAATTTGAAGGGGCGTCATTTCATCCGGCAACAGCCGTTGAGTGCGGTGAACCCGCCTGAACCGTTTGGCACGTTGAGCTGGATGCCCCAGATGTTGGTCACATCGGACATGCCGTCATTGCAGATGGAGCGCGACATGGTTCCCGAAAATGGAACAGCGGCAAATGTGTAGGGATAATTGCCCGTCAAACTATTGGGGTTGGTGCTTTGAAATGTTGCGGGAGGAGACGTCGGCTGATCGACACCCTTGTATGTCATCGTTCCATTGTTGTTGATGTCAGCTCTCCAGAACGGCTCTGTGCCGTAACAAAGCAAATTTGTCGGGAATCCGGCCTGATTGGTTGTATGGCCACCGCATTGCAGGAAACTGTTGCGCACATAGCCAGTGGCCTCGCCAGAGGACACGCGTGCCCAGCCACTGTTGCCCCAGTTGACCACTGCAACAGGTTCACTTGGTCCAAAACTGCCAATGATGTTTCCACCGGCATTGGCTGCATCACGCATATTCAAACGGTCGCTGGAAGCGACATTGATGACAGTAAAGACACCGGGCAAAGCACAGTTGGGGGCTTGTGCCGAGCCGGATAAAACACTGTTTTCAGTGTTCGAACCATTGGAATTGGAGGTGCTCGAACTGGAATTTCCAGAACCAGATGATCTGACCAGAAACGTGTCACGCACGTGACCGCGTTGACCGTTTTCGGTCACAATATAAACCCAGCCAGAGCGGGAACCACGCCGCAAAACCCGCACCCGTGTGCCAGAGCGCAGAGTAGCCAGCTTGTCTGAAGATGCGCTTGATCCAGAACGCAGGTTCAGACCAGGATCACCCGATTCTATATTGCCGACAACATAGCGTCCGCGCGGCTTCCACGTTCCCAGCTTCTGCCCGTTTGCATCAACACCAAGCGGTTTTAGAAACTTGGCCGAGATATAGGCCTGCTGACCGCGCCATTTGATAATCGCCCATTTTCCATTGGCTGCATAACCCCGCACGTCGACAGTCGCACCATTTGAGATGTCTCCTATGTCGCGAAATCTTGTGCCCGGACCTTCGCGAACGTTTAATGAGTCCGATTTTAAAACGCCAAAAACCCGATTGATCTCTCCAGCAATACCTGGCGAGGAAAGGCCGAGAGCAAACAACACCCCCACCAAAACGGGAATTCCAAAGGCAGATTTCAACACACGGTTTATAGATTGCGGCACAACGTTTCCTTCACATCAACGATTTGACAAATGTCTCTTCAGACGTAGCGAAGGAAAAAATCTGGAAATATCACCCAAAGAGGTGAAAATGCGATCTAAACTCACAATGAGCTTGCACAATCCCTACCTGCGAAGCGGGATGTCTTCTTCAATCATCGGTGCAAGGGTCTGCAGAGATAAAAAACGACCTGCAATGCGACGCTCCCACCATGTAGATTTCGCATGAACACGCTTTTGCACCTGCTCAACCAGACGGGCATAATCATTCACAGCTCGGTCAACATACCGCCAGTATGCAGTGCTGTTGACGGTTTCAAATTGAGCATTTTTGTAGTTTCTCAAGACGGTTTCAAAAAGTGAGCCAAGTGTTGGGTCGCGCAAGGCAACCGCTGGCAATTCATACGCAACAGACACCGTATGCGGCGCAACACCTAAATGCGATATGACATCTGCGAGACTTTTATAGGCCAGATTGATCGCCCTGATGCGCTGCACATAACCAAAGCCACCCGTACTTTTATCAATAATCGAAAGCGACCGTTCCACATCGGCAAAATTTAGTCGCGCCGAACGATCGTGATGATCATGCTTGCCTGTAATGCCTGCCTGACCAACATTGTTATCTGCGCTCATTTGCCAGTCTTCCAGAATCGTCAGTTCTTGATCAAATCGTCCCAAAAAGCTCTGACTTTGCGCCAGATTGCTTTGAAAAATAGCACGGTATCGAGCGCTGTTTTCAGCGGTTAATTCCGCACCCGTTTCGACCTTTTTCAAGAGCGTCAAATGTTGCTGCCGAATGGCTTCATCCATCAAAAAGTGGTGCGGAATCTGGATTGCAGCAGCTTCATTCAACCGAAGTGCAAATCCTCGCAATTTTTCCGAAGAATAGGGTTGCGATGATCCAAACGTGAGCAAGATCAGCAGCAAAGATACAGTCAACGCAAATATGCTGATGAGCAAGAGTTTCAGAAATCGCATTTCTAGTTTTCCTTAAGCAAGAATGTTGCTATGGATCGGGTTGAGGGCATTGTGAGTTGCGTGTGCTGGGGGAAGCCGAAATTGGAATCGAAAGACGTGGAGCTGATCTCGGCTATTTATGATACGTCGCTTGATCCCGATGTCTGGCCCGAAGTCTTGTTGCGCCTCGCCCATCGTCTCGGCGCCGCTGGGTGTTTCATTTTTGAAGAAATGCTCACGTCCGATGGTTCGCAGATTGCTTCCAGATTGTTCAGCGAGAATTACGACAGAGGCATTGTTCGTGACTATCTCGTCAAGTTCAACGAACAGGAAATCAGCGACCAGGCTCGGTTTGCCGAACTTTCTGCACAGCAAAATTCTGTCGAGTTGATCAGCGACATTCATTTGCGCCCAAAAGTTTCTGACCTTCTGGAACAGCCCAACACCAAATTTATGATGCAAGCGGGTTTGAAACATCGCGCTGGCGCGCTGTTGAACAAAGATTTGTTTTACGTGGATCGCTTTGCACTTCAATTTTCTGCAGACCATGGCCCAATAACGGAAAAAGAACGGAAAGAAGCAAACCTCTTTCTGCCGCATGTTGCCAAAGTGATCGGTCTTGCGCGCCCGCTTGAAGAACGTTTTCAAACCAGCAATGTGTTGTCCTCCATGCTGGACACTGCAGATCAGGGAATCGCTATTCTTGGGCCCCGCGGAGCAATTCAATTTCAAAATTCCACCTTCAAACGAATTGTTGAAGAACACGATTTTTTTGAAGTCGATGCCAGCGGGTATCTTCGGTGTCTGAAAGAAAATCAGCAAAGCAGCTATCACAATCTCATCGCCAGTGAACACGCACACGGACAGTTTGGCGCACGCGCCAGACGCGAAGCACTTGTCCATGATTTGGCCGAAGAAGGCACCGCCCTGTTCATCGAAATTTGTCCTGTTTCAAATGGAACCCACACTGGAAAGCTCGATGCGGGCAGTCGTTTGCTCACTGTGATCGACACCAGCCGACAGATATTTTTTGATCTCGACCGCATTCAGGCATTTTTCCTGCTGTCGAAAGCCGAAACTGAAATTTTAGGCCTCATCGCAAATGGTCTTTCCAACAACGAAGTCGCTGACCAGCGCAACAGATCACCCGACACGATTAAAAGCCAAATCACGGCTCTCATGCGAAAAACCAACAGCCGAAATCGCACAGAACTTGTCCATATGGTACGCAATCTCAGTTCGCCGATACGCTACGAAGTTCCTGCTGGGCGTTAAACTCAACGGCATCGTGATTGCTCCTCATTTTTGCGCAGCAAAATCTTTTCGTTCACTTGCATGGCGACCCAGCCCGATAAGGCATTTTGTGTTTTCACCTGCGCCCAACTGTCTTTGATGGCCAGAACCTCCACCGCTGCATTGGCTGACAATTTGGCAATGCTCGGCGCTTGCACGGTCGGACTTTTCCGCAGATTCAAAGACCGTACCGAATTGGAAACACGACAATGCGGGATGATTTGTGAAGATGCCTGTGCAAGCAAAACAGCACTCTCTGCACGGTCAATATTCACCCCATTGGCTGTCAACAACGCCTTGCCGCGTCCCTCAACAACTTGCGTTAGATTGCTCGCCAGAATTCCACTCACATAAGCGCTCGCCGCAGAAGTGCCGTTGGATGCAACACCTTGCTTGTAATTTGCAGCCGAAGCGGCTGTTACTTTGACACCGGGGGCATGCAGTTTCACACAAGTTCCCGTGTTGGAAAAAGGGGCAATTTTGTCCTTGTAGTCAACCGCGGCCACTGTGATCGCTTTGGACGCAGAAGCTGGTGAATAGGCACAGGCGTCTTTGCCCTGATTTCCGGCTGCCACCACAACAGATATTCCCATACCCACCAGTTGATTAACCCAATCATTAACGTCTGGAGATTGTGGGCCAGTCAGGCTGAGATTAACCACAGACAATTTGCGTGGGCGCAACGCGTCTTCACGTTCTGCAACCCAATACAGACCTTCAATCAACGATGAAGCCGCGCCAACCTCTTGCGGAAGACAAGGCAGCACCGTCACGTCAACGAGACGAATATCGGCCGCCACGCCCATCGATTTCCCCATAATGAGAGAGGCCATTTCCGTTCCGTGAAGACGGCAGAACGTGTCAGCGCCAGATGGAACCACAGGAACAAAAGAAGCGCCAAACACAACACGGTCGCCAAATTCCGGGTGGCGACGATCAACGCCAGAGTCCAGCAGATAGACGCGCAAATTGCCTGTCCTTTGACGTCGCTCAAACTGACCATCCAATGGCAGATTTGGCTGGTCCAGCCGATCCAAACCCCAAGAGAGTCTTGGCCGCTGAGTCGACGCAGGTTTGATCACGGTGTCGGTCGACAACCGTTCAACAAATGGGCTGTCCGCAAGTCGTGCGGCATCTGCAGAAGACAGGTTCAGCACTGCACCGGGAAGAAACCGCCGTTGAATGGAACGCACTTGAAACGGTTCAATATCCAAAATTCCAGCAAGTTCGATCTCTGTCAGAGTACCAACATCAATCGATTGAGCTTCAAACGTACCAAGGTTGAAACGCATCAAGAACGTCCCGGTAAGTGGTAGCATTTCAGCGTCTGTGAGAACAATAGCAGCACGATTGGGCAAACCTTCCCAGGAAGGACCTTTTTGAACGCGGGGAACAACAGGTTTGGACTTACGCCGGACAGTTTTCTTTCGAACGGGTTGAGGCGCCCGTCTTTTGCGCACCTGTCGTTTTTTGGACTTTGCCTTTTGAACCCTGCGCGGTTTGACCTTCACTTTCTGCCTGGGCTTTACGACCCGTTTTCGAACAACAGGTTTTATTGCGATACTTATCCCACCCCCCCTTAGAAGACATGCAACGCCACGACATCTGTCTGGATCTGGATCCACCGCAGCCTGAGCATGTGCTTTACCAGTGGCCAAGTTCAACAGAACTCCACTTATGACAATGCAAACAAACAACGAAAGTATGAAGCGCATGATCATCACTACAGGCCCTTGATGTACTCTATAAGATTAAGTCGTTCGGTGTGACTTAAGTCTATTCCGTAGGCATGTCCGCCATTCCAGTTGCCCACAATCGCATCACCATTCGCGTTGTACACGTTCAGAACAAACGCTCCAGTTTTGTCCTTCTGATCAACCAGACCAACTTTTTGTGCGTCGAAATTCCCATCGAAATAGCCATAAGAAGAAGGCCTTTGCGACTGAGGCAACAGAAGATCGTAGAGCGTTGGTACAGAGCCGTTGTGCAAATAAGGAGCCGTTGCCCACACACCGTTCAAGGGACGCGCCTTGTAAGAAGGGAGTGGCAATTCAGGGTTTCGCAAATGAGCCAGCACCGTGTTGTCCGCGCATTGTGACAAGGCCTGTTGTACAGGGGTTCCTGCCTTTTCAGGATCGTAGGAGGATGCAGTGTAACCACCTCCAATCTTATCACGAATGAAAGTGCGTATTTGCGTTGAAGCGCCCTGCATCTGATCTTTCAAATAAGCACGTCCCAGTTCCGCAATTCGGGGACGAACTTCCTTGTTGATCAATGTCGTGAGAATATCTGTCGTGATTGCGTAGTCACCATAAACACCATCACCTCCGATTAATGATAACTGTTTTGGCTGCCCATTGAGCATCCCCGTTTCTACCGTGTGAAGCGTGGAATTGCAGGCCATCAGCGGGTCTGTTCCGATGAGCGTTTTGCTCGGCACAGCTTTTGCTGCCTGCATCTGCGACGTCACGGTCAAATCCACGATGGGCTGCATAAAAATAAAAGGGCCATCCACTTTGTCGTCGCGGTTCTTCTTTAAAACAATGTCCGATTTGAGGTCATCTGGCGCAATGACAGCATGACACGCAGCACAGTGTTGGTCATACAATGCTTTCCCTCTGACCTGCTTTTGCCCATCAAGTTCACCGAAGGCTGCTGGCCAGCGCGGTGATTCAAGTCGCGCCAGTATTTGCTCAAGCTCAAGCAGGTTTTCAAGGTTGATGGACGATGTAACAGAGCCGTCTATCTTGGACATTTGAACCTGTCCAAACACACCCAAAACTTCTGTCCAGTTTCGAATGAGCGCACCAAGTTTGGTCACTGCAAACGGGCCGAGGTCCTTGCCGTTTGAAACAACACCATTGTGTTGCAAAAGCGCTTGCTGGTTCGTGTTCCAGACAAACGGATAGCTCACTGGGGCATTGCTTTGTGGCAATTTCGATTGGCTGTTCGGCGCAACGACTGCAGATGTTTTTGCCAAAATCACGCCCACCGCATCTGCGCGCCCCCTGCCCCAGCGGTGTTCCTTTGGTTCAGCGCTTTGAATGCGGCGGCGCAGTTTCAACCAGCTCGCCAATTCCGCACGCAAGGATTTCTGATCATCTTGACGTCCAACGGCATCGGCAAATCGTGAAAAGCGTTTCGCAGATGAGGCAGTGCTGTCCACCAC
>CALHHQ010000193.1 GCA_938030645.1 uncultured Rhizobiaceae group bacterium | reverse complement strand
AAATCCAATGTAGTAGATGGCGACCAGTTGATGGCCGTGATGGCCCAATCTTGGAAAGAAAGCGAAAAACTTTCCGGCGATGGCGTGGTGGCAACCATCATGTCCAACCTTGGTTTGGAAAGGTTCCTTGGCGACCACGGTATGAACCTAGCCCGCACCGCTGTGGGAGACCGATACGTGGTCGAGCACATGCGCAAGAACGGATACAATGTGGGTGGCGAACAATCAGGCCATATCGTCTTGTCCGACTATTGCACCACAGGCGATGGTTTGATCGCAGCCCTTCAAGTTTTATCCGTCGTGCAAACATGGGACAAACCCGTCAGCGAAGTTTGCACACGCTTTGAGCCTGTGCCGCAGATTCTGAAAAATGTGCGATACAGCGAAGGTGATCCTTTGAGCGACAAACTGGTCAAACAATCCATCGACGAAGGCCGCAGCCGCTTGGCCAATACGGGTCGCGTCGTCATCCGTGCATCAGGCACAGAACCCCTGATCCGCGTCATGGCCGAAGGTGACGATGAAAGCCTTGTGCGCAATGTAGTCGACGATATCTGCACGAGTTTGCAGAAAATCGCAGCCTAGTATGTTGGAAACTGGGTGTAGGTCCCGACAACGCCTGCGTGCACAATAGCAGCTATCACGATGATAGCGGACACCTGAACGATTGATCGTAGTGTCCGCCTTATAGTTTTCTCAGTTGATATCCTGAACGTCCATCACAAGCTTTTCCCAGTTTCGCTGGTTTTCCATGTCGTGTTGTAAACCTTGCTCA
Organism: uncultured Rhizobiaceae group bacterium; assembly: GCA_938030645.1. Lineage (GTDB taxonomy): Bacteria > Pseudomonadota > Alphaproteobacteria > Rhizobiales > Rhizobiaceae > Pseudahrensia. The sequence goes on along the minus strand of CALHHQ010000193.1, from coordinate 4,851 downwards.
TCAGCAATGCCGAAGCGTTTGACGGCAGGTGTTTTACTGGTTGCCTGATAGAGCCAATACGCTTCCGCCTTAAGAGCTTCATCAATTGGTTTGTCAATAGATTCGTAAACCATCTGCTTGCAGGCGTTGATTGATTCAGCCGGGAATTTGGAGATACGTTGGGCCAGATTGTTGACGTAATCATCAATTTCATCAGCCTCAAAAGCCTTGTTTATTGTGCCCATTGCCTCTGCTTCATCGGCATCGAAATCACGGGCGCTGAGAATAATCTCCAAGGCGCGGCCAAGTCCGGTCTGACGTGCCATACGCGATGCACCGCCGCCACAAGGCAGAATTCCCATACCGACTTCCATTTGCATGAACTTGAATTTGCCGCGTACCGCAAAACGCATGTCGAGAGCTAATGCCAATTCATGTCCACCACCTCGGGCAAAACCTTCGAGTTTGGCGATGGTTGCTTGAGGTACTCTGCTGATGCGCTCACAGACTGACTGCAGGTCGAGTAACTGTGCTTCGTCACGAGAGACTGCTTCGGTGGACATGTCTTTCAACAATTCAGTGTCGTAGTGACATACCCAGACCTCAGGGTTAGCGGACTGAAAAATAACAACCTTTGTTTCGCGGTCTCGCTCTAACCGCATGGCGAGGCTGTTGAGGTCAGCAAGCATCTCTTGGCCTTGAACGTTTACCGTGCCGAAGTCGAAAGTCACTGTGGCGATTGCACCTTCTATTTTGACATCAAATGTCTGGAAATTTTCGTATTTCATTTGGGCAGTCCTTTCTTGTTCCCGATGACGAATGCCATCAGGTTGGTTGAGGTTTTTGGCTCTTGTATTGGAATGGTTGGGGTGACGGCCCTTGATTAACTCAAGTTTTGAAGCGCCTCTTCAATGCCCTGCATGACCATTGCCGAATGATCTCGATCCAATGCAGCAGGGTGCGGTTGGGCAAAATGACCTGCATCATTGTCAAAATATTTTCCAGATGCGTCTGCAAATGACGGTTCCAAGGCCGCTTCGCGCAGAATATCTGCACCGATTTGAAGATCGTTGCCAGCAATGCCGTAACCTTCCTTCACCATCTTGGAGGCGAGAAGCGAGCCGGGATTGACCGCAACAACAACAGGTCCATTAACGAGCTCTTTTGCCAGTTCCCGCGTCCAAATTGTGATTGCGAGTTTGCTCTGCGCGTACGCGTCATTGTGCCCAAGTTTTTTCTCGCCACGCAGCGCAGCAAGGTCGATAGGTGCTTGCGCCGCTGACGACAGGTTAACAACGCGCCCATTTGTGGGAATGATCGGCAACAGGGCACGGGTCAAAGCGTAGGGTGCAAAGGTATTGACCATAAACCGCATGTCGTGGCCGGCCTCAGTTATGGTGTCTTGAACCTTCAACACGCCTGCATTGTTGATCAAGACATCCAGGCGGTCATGCTTTTCGCGCACCTTCGAAGCCAAAGTCTGGATATCGACTATGCGTGAAAGATCCGCCGCATAGGTTTCCACTTTGCCGCCAACTTTTACGACAGCCTCTTCCAGACGTTCAGCTCCGCGTCCATGAAGCAAGATTGTATGACCTTCTTTGGCGAGCGTTTGTGCGGTCAGCAGGCCGATGCCATCCGTGGAACCAGTGATAAGAATTGTCTTTGTCATTATTGAGCCTTTCAATTTGATTGGGCATGAATCGATCAACGAAGAGCGACCAGAATGGTTGCAAACGCCGGGTGGCGGTCAATAGCGAACCAATGTGCGGCTCTCTATACTTTTGCGAACGGTATCGATGTTTGGGTCTTCCACCATATCGAGAGCACTGTGTGCGATGGATGGCTGTCCCAGACTGTCGAAAATGTTAAAATATGCGACTTCATTGGGAGACATTTTTGAGAAGTATATCCATTCATGGTCGGGGTTTGCAGCCAGCCCCATGATTTGCCCTTTGCGATCTGGATATATCAGGTCCAACAAAATCCAATCCTTGTCCGCCACACTGGATGGGAGGATAAACCCCAATGGTGCCGAATTGATCGGGTTCTCAACGGGGCGCCACACATTGATAAAGGCATAGCGCCCAGTGGCCCATTCTGAAGCTTTGTCTTCGCCCAAGATGTCTATCAAACGCTGCTCAGCACCTTCGCGGCTATAATCGCTGTGCACATTGCGAGCTGGTTTGCGCACTGCGTTTGGGTCATCAACACGGACTGTATGATCAAAAATGACAACCTCTTTTGCGTCCACTTCTTTTGTCAGCAAGACAGTAAGTTCTGCGTCATATATCTCCTGCCAATTCCGATCATCATCGAATGATTCGACTTTCGTTGGGAACGAAGTAAACCCCACCGACTGTTCGGCAAACGAAGTCTTTCGATCTACGCCACGTTCGTCCAACACTTGAACATTCGTAGGAGCCAGCTCTGGGGTGATTAAATTGCCGACGACACCACCTGCATCCAGTTCGAAAGCCTGCCGTTCTGGCTTGTGAACATGATAATTTACTGTGGCGGTTCGGGTCATTGTCGGCTCCTGTCTGTTTCTTGCCCTTTGACATATCAGCCTAAAAAAATATAAAAACAGAAGAAAAATGATTTCAGTATTCGGAAAAAATATAGAATATGGACAGCCAAAGTCTCCGTCTTTTTGTTCTTGCCAGCGAAATGCTGAACATAAGCGCTGCAGGGCGGACTTTGAATATGGCTCCAGCAGTGGCAAGCAATCGAATTGCGAAGCTGGAGCATTTGTTAGGTGTGGAGCTTTTGCATCGATCAACGCGTAAAGTGTCTTTGTCGTTAGAAGGGCAAGACTTTTTGCCATATGCTCGCGAAATGATTGCGCAAGAAGAGGCCGCTCTGGCAGCGCTCGGCAAAGGTCAAACACAGATCAGTGGAACACTGCGTTTTGCAGCACCCAGCACATTTGCTCAACTCTACATTGCACCACTTTTGCCGATGTTTATGGATAAGTACCCAGATGTGACGCTTGATCTGCATTTGTCTGATGCGCAATTTGATTTGATTGAAGGCAGCTATGATTTGGCGCTCCGCAATGCAGTTCTTGAGGACAGCAGCTTGACCGCTCGAAAGCTGGCAGACGATAAGCGCATATTTTGTGCGTCACCCGATTATTTGAATGGGACAAAGTTGCCTGTGGAGCCAACTGATCTCGGAACACATCGTTTCGTGGCTTTTAGAGACTTGGAACCCAAGGAACTGGTTCACACCAACGGAACACGCGCACGATTTGATCCGCGCAACACAGCGCATCACTTGATCCTAAATGATGGGCTGTCGCAGAAGCTGACAACATTGGACGGAGCAGGCATCTCGATTAACTCCCTTTGGGCAGTTCACAAGGAATTAGACAAAGGAACACTGGTTCGCGTCCTTGCAGACTACGAAATGGACAGCAATCCGGCGTTGTGGCTGATCTATCCCAAGAGTAACGTCGTCTCGGCAAAAGTTCGTGTGTTTATGGATTTTTTGATTGAACACATTGGTAGATCACCAACGTGGCTCCGCTAATTCGGGCGTCTGCACGTTCAATTATATAGATTATATGAATTCTGTTATTTGAATCGTCTCATTTATATTTAGTGAGCACACCAATAGATGTGTCATCCAATGAACCAACCTCGATATACGAGAGATAGGAACACACCATGACACAGAGTTTTCTAGAAAGTGCTCGCACGATTGAGCGCCCCAGCCGTGATGCGATGCTGCAAAGAACACCTGCAGTACAACAATTCTGGCACAAGAACACCAATTTGTTTCAGCAGGCTTGGAGCGAATGGGAAGGTGACAATCGTCCCACATTGGATAGTTCACTGTACGACCCGCGCTTGCGTCAAGCGGTTGAGGCCGCATGGCAAGACCCTACAAAAGAAGGTTCGGTTCAGGACCTTTGGGAAGAAGTGTTTCCCGGTGTCTTCAAGGCTCAGTTCTTTGATCCAGAACAATTGTCGTTACTGCGGGAATATATGGAAAGCGCATCAAACGCAGGTATTCCGTTGCGTCCACCTTATGGGATTTCGTTGAACCGCGGTGGTGCAATGCTTGATCCACGGTCTGAAGGTCATCTTGGTGCGCCATCATTTCAATCCTTCTACAGCGATCTCATGAGCACATATATGCGTCCGATCTCACGCCTCCTGTTTCCAGACGTAATGGGCTTCGACTCACAGACATTTGGGTTTTCAATTCAATGGCAAGCCGACACAGACACTTCTTTGCGGCCTCACACTGATGCGTCTTCTGTGACATTGAACATCAATTTAAACCTGCCGGGCGAAGACTTTTCAGGATCATCCGTAAGTTTCATAGACAGCGCGACACGTCGCGTAGAAAAATTGAACTTCGAGCCAGGCACTGCTTTGATCCACCATGGCAGCGTTGTGCATGCGTCAGACCCTATCACAGAAGGCCAGAGATCGAACTTTGTACTCTGGCTTTACGGTGAACACGGCCAAATTCCACAACCGGGATTTGCTCTTAAAGAAGTCGACGCACAAGAGCGCTGGACTGTGCCATCAATTCCATCAGATGGCTTTGCGCCGTTTTGATATGACAACGAAGCAATTCCAAAACAACAAAGTGATGGGTGGAGGAACCTGCCCATCACTTTTGGTAAACGCAAATACCGAATAACAGACCAATTTCAATAACCTGTCATTCAAGCCAGAGTGTCATCTGCAATTCTGAACTCGCCCTGTTGGCTTGCCTAACAATACCCTTCTGCACCCAACCATTGCAGGCGGGTATATCTGTCGCCGTGAGCCCAGCCCACTGGCAGCACTGCATCAATTTTCGCCATGATCTCGTCGGTCATGTTGAAATCTGATGAGGCAGCGCATTCGGCCA
>CALHHQ010000192.1 GCA_938030645.1 uncultured Rhizobiaceae group bacterium | reverse complement strand
TGACGAGTGTGGTGAAAAACTTAAGCTGATTTCGCGATTTTGACTGCGCGGTTTTCTACTAAATCATCTGCGGTGCCGATCCATAGATCAAGAAAGTTGTCCAGAAACGCACTGACAGGCGGGTCATAAAGCATACGGCCATCTAGCTGTTGTTTGCGGTTTTGAGCGCCGGGCAGCACAAGACGATGTGCGCCTTTGACAGTCCACTTGCACAACATGGCCAGTGTCAGTTCTGTGTGGAACTGGAACGCGAAAGTCTTCTCGCCATACCGAAACGCTTGGTTTGGATAGTGTTCCGCAGTGGCCAGAAGTTCTGCTCCATCGGGCAGGTCGCATCCTTCGCGATGGAAATGGTAGATCATTTCGGGCCAATCAAGCAGAGCCTTTCCCGCTGGTGTTGCTTCGAGCGGATAGTACCCAATTTCGACACGTTCTTCAGGATGTTGCCAAACACTGCCGCCCAGATGCCGTACGAGTTTTTGAGCACCAAGACAAATGCCAAGAAATGGTCGATCCTCTTTAAGTGGCACGCCAATCCAGTCGGTTTCCCGCTTGACGAACTCATCTGGATCATTGGCACTCATTGGTCCACCAAACATGATGGCACCAGCGTGTTCATCCATAGTTTCTGGCAGATGATCACCCAAAGGTGGGCGGCGAATGTCCAACTCAAACCCACGTTCCACAAGGCGCATTCCCACACGACCAGGTGTTGATGTTTCCTGATGGAGGATGATCAGAATTTTTGGTTTTGAATCGGGTTGGCTCATTTGCAACTTATGGGCTTGGCAGAGCTTTCTTGCAAGAAGTCAAACAACAGCAGGTTCGTTCTCTGGAGTGGTCTTGTCTTTGTGGCTTTGGGTGGTTTCACCGCAACTTAAACAAAAGCGATGAAATGTGAGATTGGTCTCGCCGCAGCTGCCGCATTTTTCACGCAAGCGAATGCCGCAATGGACGCAGAAAAATGTGGCGACGCCTTCGGTTTTCGATATTGCTCGATCACAACCAGGGCATGTCTTGGCTGCAATTTTCTTGAGTGCTGTTTCATATTCGATAGAGTGACGACGTTCGCTTTCGGAACGGCTTTCTTCATTTTTCTTGCGCTCCAAATATCGACTCATGGCGCGAATAGCGTAATGACCCACGACCAGAACCAACGCTATGCCGACAATGAACCGGATATAACCGCCATAGCTTGGTAGGTAAGGGACGAGTTCCACAAAGAATGCAAACAGAGCAAAGATCACAAAGCCACGATAGAGCGGCCAGTAAGAACTCTTACGTTTCTTGGCAACGAAATATCCTGCAATCAAAAGCAGTGGCAGTGTCAGTGCCAAGCGAAAGAGGAAGACTTTGAACACCTGACTGCGACGGACGGAATCAAAAGCGGGTCGAGCAGCGTTTTGAAGTCGTTGTAACTCGGTGTTCGCATCCTGCAGTCTGATATTGGTCTGGCGCGCCTCTGTTTGAATGCGCTGGAGATCAGCCAAGCTTTCTCGCTGGCGATTTTTTATTGTTTCCACGTTTTGAGTGCGGCGCAAAACTTCAAGGTTTTGTTCTTGCTGTTGGGTGGCTGTTCGGGTTTTTATCCAATTGTCAAAGGTAGCTTTTGCGCTGTTGTAGTCCGCCGATGCAGAATCATATTGATCTCGAGCATTCTGTTGGCTGCGATCCAACGCTTGAACTTCACTGCGAAGTTGCCTGCGTTGCTGATTTATTTTCGACAATGCATCCTGATCGATGAAGCTTTCAAGCCTGAGTGGTTTATCGACACTTGGTAAGTCTTGAATAATAAGACTGCCAAGGCCGATCAGTGCGGCTGCAAACAGAAGTGACAGGAGCCACATGAGAAGTGCGAATATCTGCTGCGGTCTTCGAAGAGATCGGGACATAAATATTTTCCACTCATGGACTTCGATTTGGGTTCAACGCCATCGCGCGATAGACCAGCTTTGAACTTTTAGTCTTGGCGCGCAAGCACGCGCTGTTTCAATTCCATACGGTCTCGGGATTGGATCCCGATCAATTCAGCCACCCGCCATACGATGTTGTCTTCAAACTCGTGGAGCTCGCCATCGGCGTAAACCATTTCCCACAAGTCTTCTACCAGAGCCAAGCGTTCCGCCATGTCCATTTCGCGCTTCAAAACGCTGGTGAATCCATAAAGGTCAACGGCTTCACCATGGGCATCGCGCGCAGCTTTCTCGAGTGTTTTCGCGTCTTCTTTGCTGACCGCATAGTGCTCACTTAATACCGCATGCAGTTTTTTCTCTTCTTCAGGGCGAATTTTCCCATCAGCCGCCATCACCTGAACCATAAGCGCCGCAGCAGCCAAACGTTTGTCGAGCGGTGGTTTTTCAGAATTTTCCTCGGTGGCGAGACCGAAGAGTGATTTGATTTGATCAAGCATGGAGCGTGAGCCGAATTGAAATATTGCTCGATCTTAAAGGGCTTTTGCGTGTTTGAGAATGCGCTGCACCATAGTTTTCAAAAAGTGTGGTGTTTTTGATCACTCTCCATCCTTTTTGAATTTCCGCTTTTTGTTCCACCATGGAAACCATACGATGAGGAATGAGCCGATGAGGCCAAATATTCCCATAGATGTATTGCGGCGGAAGGAATCGGATTCGTTTTCCAGTTGGGATGGAGTGGCTGCTTCTATGATAGCGCGTGCATCATCCAAATTTTCTTCTGGGACCATCAAGCGTATGCCGCCGACTGCGACTGCCATGTGAGGTGCCGTGGAGTTGATGCCACCATCAAACACAAATGCCTCAATACCAGAGGCATTGAGGCATGATTTCAGGACTTCCGCTTCCGGCTGGCTGTAGCAGACGTGGGCGGTTGCGAGCGCCAATTTTAGACGCGGCGCTCGACCATCATTTTTTTGATTTCTGCAATCGCCTTGGCAGGGTTCAAACCTTTGGGGCAAGCCTGTGCGCAGTTCATGATTGTGTGGCAGCGGTACAGGCGGAAGGGGTCTTCGAGATTGTCGAGACGCTCGCCTGTGGCTTCATCGCGAGAATCGATCAACCAACGATAGGCTTGCAACAAAGTTGCTGGGCCCAAATAGCGG
>CALHHQ010000191.1 GCA_938030645.1 uncultured Rhizobiaceae group bacterium | reverse complement strand
GCTGGAAGCCTTTACGGACAGAACCATGAAATTTCTTGACCAAGCCAAAGTCTATATCAAATCCGGTGCCGGCGGCGCGGGTAGCGTCTCGTTTCACCGCGAGAAGTACATCGAATATGGCGGGCCAGACGGTGGCAATGGTGGTCGCGGTGGCGACATTTGGGTTGAAGGCGTGAACAACCTCAACACGTTGATCGACTATCGCTACCAACAACATTTCAAAGCCAAAACAGGCGTGCACGGCATGGGTCGCAATCGCCACGGTGCCAATGGCGCTGATGTCATCATGAAAATTCCCGTTGGCACCGAAGTCTATGAAGAAGACAATGAAACTCTCATCTGTGACATCACAGAAGAAGGTCAACGCTTCCGCATCGCTAAGGGTGGCAATGGTGGGTTCGGCAACGCCCATTTTAAAACATCTACCAATCAGGCCCCGCGCCGTGCGAACCCCGGTTTAGAAGGTGACGAGCGAACAATCTGGTTTCGCTTAAAACTGATTGCAGATGCTGGAATTGTTGGCCTGCCAAATGCAGGGAAATCCACCTTCCTTGCAACGGTCAGTGCAGCTAAACCCAAGATTGCAGACTATCCCTTCACCACGCTTCATCCCAATTTGGGCGTCGCACGCATCGACGCGCGTGAGTTTGTGATCGCGGATATTCCGGGTCTTATCGAGGGCGCTCACGAAGGTGTCGGAATCGGTGATCGCTTCCTTGGTCATGTGGAGCGTACACGCGTGTTGTTGCATCTAGTGTCTTGCAACGAGGAAGATGTGGCAACAACTTACCGCACCGTGCGAACTGAATTGGAAGCCTATGGAAACGAACTTGGTGACAAGGCCGAGATTGTCGCTCTGTCACAAACAGACATTGTTGATGCTGATACGCTGGCTGAAAAAACCGCTGAACTCAAAAAGGAATGCGGCGCCGAAATTTTGCATTTATCTTCAGCAACCCACACGGGCACCGAAACTGTTTTGCGTGCCATGATGGACCACATTGAAAACGCGCGTTCAGCGGAAGAAGACGATGTTCCTGATCCTCGCTGGCAGCGCACATCGCTGGAGCAGTGACGTGCAACTTTCCGGCAAAAAACGAATTGTCATCAAAGTTGGATCAGCGCTCCTCGTAGATCGCGAATCCGGTTTGAAAGCTAATTGGCTGAATTCCCTTTGTGACGACATCAGTAGACTGGTGGCGGATGGTGCGCAGGTTTTGCTTGTGTCTTCTGGCGCAATTGCCCTTGGCCGCAACGTTTTGAACCTACCTAACAAGCCTCTTAAACTTGATGAAAGCCAAGCAGCAGCAGCTGTTGGTCAAATAGAATTGGGTCGTGCGTGGTCCCAGGCACTCGGCGAGTATGATTTGGTGGCCGGTCAAATTCTGCTGACTCTGAACGACACGGAAGGTGGTGCTGGGCGCAGATCATATCTCAATGCACGAGATACAATTGCACGTCTTCTCGATTTGAGCGCCATTCCTGTGGTCAACGAAAACGATTCCATTGCCACAAGTGAAATTCGATATGGCGACAATGATCGCTTGGCTGCAAGGGTCGCAACAATGATGAATGCTGACCTGCTGATCTTATTGTCCGACATTGATGGTCTCTACACAGCACCACCAAACGACGATCCCCAAGCCAAACTCATACCTATCGTCGAAGATATTACGCCCGAAATTGAATCTATGGCGGGGAGCGCAGGATCTGAATTATCACGCGGCGGCATGGTGACCAAAGTGGAAGCTGCTAAAATCGCGACACGCGCCGGAACTGATATGATCATCACATCGGGCACCCGCAACAATCCGATCGCCGCTCTGCAGTCTGGTGAACCTGCAACTTTGTTCAAAGCCCTACCCACATCAGGCGGTGCGCGCAAAAAATGGATTGCAGGGCAATTGCAGACCGAGGGGTCGATCGTGCTTGATGATGGAGCTGTGACAGCTTTGCAAAAGGGAAACAGTCTTTTACCCGCCGGAGTGGTTTCGGTGAATGGTGACTTCGCCCGTGGTGATGTGGTGACGCTGAACACCAAATCTGGTGTGGTTTTAGGCCAAGGACTAGTCGGTTATGATGCGGAAGAAGCTGATCTGATCAAAGGCGCAAACAGTTCTGAACTGGAACAACTTTTGGGATATGCGGGACGACCGGCATTGATCCATCGCGATGATATGGCTTTGCACCCTTCCCACGACTGAAGTCCGCCCCCTATACTGACTTCCAAAATAACGATTGAGACGACCATGCTGGAAAAAACCACACACACCGAAGCTGAAATTGCTGAGATCATGCAGGTGATTGGGCGCGATGCTCGGGCTGCTGCTGCCGTCTTGGCCACGGCATCGTCTGACCGCAAACATGCAGCGCTCACAGGCGCCGCAGAGTCCATTCGCAACAGTGTTCAGAAAATTCTAGATGCCAATGCCATTGATATGATCAATGGCGAAGAGGCTGGTTTATCCGCTCCCATGCTGGATCGGTTAAATCTCACCGAAGATCGCATCCTTGATATGGCCGCTGCTGTCCAAGCTATCGCCTCTATTCCAGACCCCATCGGACAAACAATGGCTCAATGGGATCGCCCCAACGGTTTGGACATTTCGCGGGTTCGCACACCGTTGGGCGTGATCGGCGTTGTTTATGAAAGCCGCCCAAATGTGACCGCAGATGCCGGGTCACTTTGTTTGCAAGCTGGCAATGCAGTTATTTTGCGTGGCGGCACAGACAGTTTCAATTCATCCCGCGCCATCCATGATTGCATGGTGAAGGGATTGGTTTCCGCTGGCCTTCCTGCAGAAGCCATTCAACTTGTGCCTGTCACCGACCGTGCTGCAGTAGGGGAAATGCTCAAAGGTTTAAACGGCAATGTAGATGTGATCGTTCCACGTGGCGGAAAGGGATTGGTAGAACGCGTCCAGTCAGATGCACGTGTGCCCGTATTTTCCCACCTTGAAGGTTTGGTTCATGTCTATGTGGACAAATCTGCCGATCTCGACATGGCAACAAATATCATCGTCGATGCAAAACTGCGCCGCGTCAGCATTTGCGGAGCTGCGGAAACATTGTTGATCGATTCCGCAGATGTTAATCGTCTCGCCAAACCATTGATCGAAGCATTGATTGCCAAGGGTTGTGAAATCCGTGGAGATGAATCGATCCAAAAGCTCATATCAAATGTTCAACCAGCAACCGAAGATGATTGGTCGACAGAATATCTCGACAGCATCATCACGGTCGGGCTGGTGGACGGAATTAGCGGTGCGATTGAACACATCAATACATGGTCTTCCAGCCACACAGACGCTGTGATCGCAGAAGATGCAAATGTGGTAGAACGTTTCTTTAATGAGATCGACAGTGCCATTTTGATGCACAATGCCTCTACGCAATTTGCCGATGGCGGCGAGTTTGGTATGGGCGGGGAAATTGGCATTGCGACGGGAAAGATGCATGCAAGAGGTCCCGTTGGTGTAGAACAACTGACAAGCTTCAAATATGTGGTGCGTGGCTCAGGACAAATCCGAGGGTAAGCAATGTCTGAAACCCCGCTCAAAGGATGGAACCATACTCCCAACGTTCCGCTAAAAGTTTCACCGTTTTTCAGATGGCCACTTCAGCCAATGGAAATGGCGAAATGGGTTTGGAACTCTTGGTTCTTGATCAGTGAAAAGCTGATCATCGTCGGCCTAGCGTTCATCTCGCTCTACTGGTTCCAACCACCGCTGGAAGAAACAAAGACGTTTGCCTTTGGCTGGATTGCGGAAATGTATATTCGCAATATCCTCCTCATGACAGCGGTGGCTGGTGGATTGCATCTCTATTTTTATACGTTCACCAAACAAGGTCAAAAACTGAAATACGACCCGCGTCCATTGATGAAGAATGGAAAGCAATTCACGCTGGGCGGACAAATTCGAGACAATATGTTCTGGACTTTGGTCAGTGGCGTGACTGTCTGGACAACTTACGAAGCTCTGATGTTTTGGGCGCTCGCCAATGGCTATGCGCCCATGCTGACTTGGGCCGCCAATCCCGTTTGGTTCGTGGCGATGTTCCTGCTCATTCCCCTTTGGGAAAGCTTCTATTTCTATTGGATACACCGTTTGTTGCACGTGCCGTTTTTCTATAAACACGTGCATGCGCTACACCATCGCAATGTAAATGTGGGTCCGTGGTCTGGCCTGTCGATGCATCCAGTAGAACATGTTATCTATCTTGGGACTGTACTCATTCACTTCTTGATTTCGGCGCACCCGGTCCACATTCTGTTTCATCTTCAATATTACACACTGACGGCAGCAACCAGCCATACAGGATTTGAAGCTCTCGTTGTAAAAGACGACAACCGTTTAAAGCTCGGCACCTTCCATCACCAAATGCATCACCGATATTTCGAGTGCAATTATGGATCTCTTGAAATGCCGTGGGATAAGTTTTTTGGATCATTTCATGATGGCACGGCCGAAGCAAACGAACGGATGAAAGAGCGCCGCAAGCAGTTTATGAGCGGTTGATCAGTCTTCCCACTGAACATCAAATTTAGTCACAAGTTCTTTGATTTGCGGTTCGCTCAACTGACGTGCTTCGACGCCACGCATTATGATCGCCAAGCGTGCCGTTTCTTCCAGTTCTTCGATCGCATTACATGCCGCTTCTACATCTTTACCAGACACAACGGGGCCATGATTGGAGAGCATCACTGCGCTTCGTTTGCCCGCCAACCCCCGCACAGCTTCCCCCATGTCGGGGTCGCCCGGCATGAAATAGGGCAGCAGCTTCACCTTGCCCAATTTCATAATCGCATAGGGTGTGAGCGGCGGTAGAAAGCAATCTTCATTTGCATCCGGCATCATCGACAAAGCCACGGAATGGCATGAGTGAAGATGAACCACAGCACCAGCTGTTGAACGCGTGTCATAGAACGCTTGATGCAACGGCATTTCTTTCGTTGGCGCATCACCATTGATCAAAACACCTTTGGCATCGAAACGACTCAAACGACCTGGGTCGAGCCTGCCAAAAGAGGTGCCTGTTGGAGACACCAACAATCCATCATCCTCTGTGCGTGCAGAAATGTTGCCTGTAGATCCGCTCGTCAAACCACGGTCAAACAGTGACTTTGCCAGAACGCAGATTTGCTCTCGAAGGTTGGTTTCTGAACTCATGACCTGTCCACTATCTGGAGCGCATCTACGAAGAATGTCTCGGTTCCAAAATTACCAGATTTCAGGGCAATCGCAATCTGCGCGTCACCACTTTGCGCAAAACACCACGGGACGCCCGGCGCAATTTCATCACCAATATCGAGCGTGGAAACTTCCAAAGCTTTGGTCACAGCCCCTGACGTTTCACCACCCGCTACAACAAAACGCCGAACACCTTTTTCCCGCGCCGCGACGGCGATTTCTGCCAGTGCTTGTTCGATTGTTTCACCAGCCTTTTCAACACCCAATTGAGCTTGAGCAGCTGCCACTTCTTTGGGATCAGCCGTTGCATAGATAATCGGAGCAGTATCCAAAGGCTGTTGGTGAAACCAGTTCAAAGCAGCGGACACTCCTTCACGCGCAATCACAATTGGGTCGAGTTTGAAACTAGGAGCAAGCTTTGAATAAGCAGTCAC
>CALHHQ010000190.1 GCA_938030645.1 uncultured Rhizobiaceae group bacterium | reverse complement strand
TGTCGGATTTTGCGCGCACCGCAGTAGCTTTCGAGTGCATTTTGATCCGAATGCGGTTATCAAATTTTGATTGTGCGAGCGCACCAAGTAACCTTAGGAAACTTCTTGAAAATCCAAATCAACGCGCATCTCTCGTACACTGCTTCACAACCCTGCGACATACTTTTGCAAATCGAGGCGGCTCCGGATGGCGATCAGGAATTAGTGTTTGATAAACTGACTTTGACACCTGAACTCGCGATGCGTCGGGTTGCGGGGGAGGATGGAATTGGTGAACGCATTTGGCTGCAGGCGAAGAGGGAATTTGAATGTGCCTATGAAGCGACAATTTCTGTTTCTCGATTGTCTGTCGATTTAGCCAGTCTCCAACAAACTCCACTCTGGGAGCTACCAAGCGATGCTATCAAATATCTCATGTCGTCCCGGTTCTGCCACCCCGAGCAGTTTCATGCGTTCACGACAGGTGAGTTCGGCGACCTTACTGGAGGCGCTCTCGTTTCTGAGATGCGAGATTGGATAAACGAGAACATCCAATATGTATCAGGTGCCAGCGATGCTCAAACCACCGCTCATGATACCTTTTCCAGTCGCCAAGGCGTTTGCCGCGATTACGCCCATGTACTCATCGCCATGGCGCGGGCAGTTGCAATTCCCGCTCGTATGGTCAGTGCATACGCACCGGATGTCGATCCTCAAGATTTTCATGCCGTGGTAGAAGTTTATCTTGGTGGCGCTTGGCATCTGGTGGACCCTACAGGCATGGCCAAGGCTGAAGATGTCGTTCGCATCGGTGTTGGACGCGACGCCGCTGACGTGGCTTTTTTGACGGCGTACGGGTTGCTGGAATTAAGACAGCAATCTGTGAAAGTTGCCCGTCAGCTTTGATTGCCAAAAACTCTCGAACTGCTGTTGTGTATCGGGTTCAAAGAGTTAATGTTGGTTGATGGGGTCTGACAGAAAAAACTTTGATGAAATGCTTTTCGGTAGCGAAGGCGTTCGTCAACCGTATGACAACTACGAAAAGTGGTTCGGTAGCGAAGACCCGGCTCGACTGACCAAGAAGTCGAAAGAAGCCGAAGCGTTCTTCCGCCGTACGGGTATTACATTCAACGTATACGGTCAGGCCGCTGCTCAAGAACGTCTGATACCTTTCGATCTTGTCCCACGCATTCTTTCCAGCCGGGAATGGACGCGCCTATCGAAGGGGATCGAGCAACGCGTGCGAGCGATCAATGCTTTTCTGCATGACATCTATAATCGGCAAGAGATTTTACGAGCTGGGAGGGTTCCCATAGAACTGATCTCACAAAATGCGGCTTTCCTTCCTCAGATGATCGGCATGTCACCGCCGGGTGACGTTTATACCCACATTGTCGGAACCGACATCGTGCGCACAGGCGAAGACGATTTTTTCGTACTGGAAGACAATGCGCGAACACCCTCAGGCGTTTCCTACATGCTGGAAAACCGTGAAACGATGTTGCACATGTTTCCGGAGTTGTTCAGCCAGATTAAAGTTCAACCCGTCAGCGATTATCCCAAAAATCTGCGCAAATCGTTGGCTGCATGCGCACCGCATTCTTGTGAAGGCAAGCCAACCGTTGCGGTGTTGACGCCTGGTATTCACAATTCTGCGTATTTTGAGCACTCGTTTCTTGCTGATCAAATGGGTGTCGAACTGGTTGAAGGTCATGATTTACGTGTTGTCGATGGTCATATCGCCATGCGTACGACACAAGGTTATAAAGTGATCGATGTTCTTTATCGTCGGGTGGACGACGAGTATCTCGACCCTTTGAACTTCAAGCCGGAATCGATGCTCGGAGTGCCGGGCATCATGGATGTCTATCGCGCCGGCAATATCACGATTGCAAATGCACCGGGAACCGGAATTGCCGATGACAAAGCAATTTACTCTTATATGCCTGATATCATCGAATTCTACACAGGTGAGAAAGCGATCCTGAAGAACGTCGAAACATGGCGCTGTTCCGAGCCAGCCTCTTTGCAATATGTGCTGGAACATTTGTCAGAACTTGTCGTTAAGGAGGTTCATGGTTCCGGTGGATACGGCATGTTGGTTGGCCCGGCCGCCAGTCAGAAAGAACTTTCCGCTTTCACTGCAAAGCTGAAATCAAACCCTGGCAACTATATCGCGCAACCAACGCTCTCACTTTCGACCGTTCCCATCTTTACCAAAAAACAACTCGCACCTCGCCATGTAGATTTGCGACCCTTCGTTCTGGTTTCACCCAATAAGGTAAGCATCACACCAGGAGGGCTTACCCGCGTGGCATTGAAAGCAGGATCTTTGGTGGTCAATTCGAGCCAAGGTGGCGGCACAAAAGACACCTGGGTTTTGGAGGACTAGCGGATGCTCGGCAAAACCGCAGGTGGCCTCTATTGGATGTTCCGTTTTCTGGAGCGGGGTGAAAACACAGCGAGGCTGGTTGAAGCAGGGTTTCGAATTGCGCTGACCCGTTCAACCGACAGCGAGACCGAATGGAAATCTGTTGTCACAACCGCTGGCGTCAAAGATGGCTACGGGGCGAAATACGACACCTTTAACGCCGCCAATGTGGTTGATTATCTGCTCCGTGATACAACAAATCCTTCAAGTGTCATTTCCGTTACGGAAAAAGCCCGCACCAATGCGCGGATGGTGCGAACCGCGTTGACAACCGAGGTGTGGGAATCTGTTAACGAAAACTGGATGACGCTGAAATCAGCGTTGAAGAAGCCAGTAAAGGAGACTGAACTTCCTGCCATACTCGGCATCATCCGTCAGCAAAGCGCACTGGTTCGCGGAGCATTGCACGGCACCATGTTGCGCAATGACATATTCGATTTTGCGATGATTGGCACAGCGCTCGAACGTGCAGACAATACGGCTCGAATTATTGACGTAAAGTACTACACACTTTTGCCGTCAGCGAGCTTTGTCGGATCATCGATTGATAATGTACAATGGGAAACCGTTTTGCGGTCAGTATCGGCGCACCGCGCATTTCGTTGGCTAAATGAAAGCGAAATGACGTCATCAACAATTGCAGAGTTCCTCATGTTGGATGCCAGATTTCCACGGTCACTAGCGTTTTGCACAAAACATCTGGTCGCAAATCTCGGCTATCTCGCTAAAGACTATGGGGAGCGATTGCCGTGCCACGACCTCGCCGACAGTTTGCAATCCAAGTTGAAGAAAAATGATATCGGTTCAATATTCGAGACAGGCCTGCATCAGTTTATTGGCGACTTTATCCGCGAGAACAACGCCGTCGGGGCACAGATAGAACTCGATTACAGGTTCAATGGTTAGGACGTGAAACTTAAGATCACCCATACGACAAGTTATTCCTACGATGAGCCAGTGAGCTATGCGCTTCAACAGGTGCGGCTCACACCTATGGATAATCCGCAGCAGAAAGTCTTGAATTGGAATGTGGCCATTGAAGGCGGCGACACCGAGCTGACATTTCTAGACCAACATAAAAATCACACGATGCTGGTGAGGGTTGAACCCGACCGGAATGAAGTGCGCATTATTGCAAGTGGTGAGGTTGAAACGAATGATACTGTTGGCGTGCTGGGAAAGGTTTATGGAACTGCTCCGCTTTGGCATTTTCAACAACACACACGACGCACCGCACCTGGCAAGGGCGTTGCAAAACTGGCCCGAATTATCGGCACAACAGACAGTCAGCTTGACGACCTGCACACGCTATCTAGAGCTGTGCTGAATGCGGTGCCATATGGCAAAGGTGGCACGTTTGTTGGAACAACTGCAGAAGAAGCCATCATTTCCGGTGGTGGTGTTTGTCAGGACCATGCCCAGATTTTCGTTTCTGCAGCACGGAAAGCGGGAATTCCGGCGCGCTATGTGAGCGGTTATTTGATGATGAATGATCGGGTGGATCAAGATGCCAGTCATGCGTGGGCTGAAGCGCACTTGCAGGGACTGGGTTGGGTTGGGTTCGACATATCCAACGGGATTTCGCCAGACGAGCGTTATGTAAGATTGGCGACTGGCCTTGATTCAAGAGACGCGGCTCCGATTTCTGGTGTGCGAATGGGAACCGCTAATGAATCCATGATTGTGTCACTGCAAATTCAGCAGTAAACACTACGAACCCTGCTATCATAAACGAATCCAAAGCTGGACTTTTCCAATGACTTACTGTGTAGGCCTTCGACTGAACAAGGGTCTAATCCTCATGTCAGACACCCGCACCAATGCCGGTGTCGACAATTTTTCGATGACGAAAAAGATGTTCACTTGGGAAGTTCCGGGAGAACGCGTCATTACGCTTATGACAGCAGGTAATCTCGCCACCACTCAATCATTGGTCAGCCTGATCGAAGAACGCTCAAAGGCAATCTCTGAACGAAGCCCAACCATTTTGCATGAGCCTTCCATGTTTCAAGTTGCCCGCCTTGTCGGAGCAACCTTGAAGGAGGTGATAAAGAACAGTTCGTCCGGCGGTCAATCAGCCAGTTCGAAGTTCAAAGCCTCGATAATTTTAGGCGGGCAGATCAAGGGCAGTGATCCGACACTGTTTCTCATTTATCCGGAAGGTAATTTTGTTGAGGTGACCACCGAGACGCCGTTCTTTCAGATCGGTGAAGCTAAATATGGTAAGCCGATAATAGTGCGAGCCTATGAACCTGATATGAGTTTTGAAGACGCGGCAAAACTATTGATGGTTTCGTTTGATTCGACGATCAAGGCAAACCTTTCCGTCGGTATGCCTTTGGATTTATTGACCTACCAAGCTGACAGCTTAACAATAACCAACCAGGCTCGTATCGAGGCAGATAACGAATACTATCAAGCAATTTCCAACGGTTGGGGTGATGCGCTTCGCACTGCTTTCAAATCACTACCAGCTTATAAATTTTAGCAATCGAGTATTGAAGTTTTCAATTTTGCCTGAGCTCTTCGAGTGAAGAACTACTGAGCATTGCATGCAAGCTGTTCAAGTTGCGGCACTGTGCATCAAGTCACCTTTGGGCTCCAAGCTGTCATTGCGAAACAACCAGAAAGGCTAAACGCGTGCCGTCGCCATGTTCTTACGGAACTGACGGAAAGAAATCAGTTTACGGCTTTCTTCGTCCCACAATGCCAACGGAACGCATTTGATGCTTTCCCAAAGGGTTAAACGCCCAATATCCCGCAACTCCGGGAAGTCTTTCACAATTTTCGGCAATACATGAAACGGTATGCCACTGGAAATATGGTGTACGTGATGAATGCCAATATTGCCTGTAAGCCACATCAATGGTTGCGGAAGATCATAGAACGAACTCCCTTCCAGCGCCGCCACTTCACGGTTCCACTCTGAAGCTTTTTCCCAATGAGTCTCTTCATATTGATGCTGAACGTAGAACAGCCAGACGCCCACAAACGCACCGATAATCACGACCGGCAAATGCACCATCAAAAAGGCTTTCCAGCCGATCAACCAAATCAAACCAAGGCACAGCAACGCTAAGCCGGAATTGGTGAACAAAGAACTGTACAGTGGCATACGCGACTTCGTGTGCCCATTGGGCAAACGCTGACGAAGAATGAACTGATAAGCAGGGCCAACCACAAATAATGTGATTGGATGACGGTACAGCCAATATTTCCACTTTCCACCTTTGCTTAAGGCTTCATACTCAGCGACGGTCAATGTGTTGATGTCGCCAATGCCTCGGCGTTCAAGGTTGCCCGAACCTGCATGATGCAGCGCATGGGAACGGCGCCAATCGTCATATGGCGTCACTGTGAGAACACCCAGAAAGCGCCCTACCCAATCATTGGCTGCTTTGGAGGTGAACATGGCCCCGTGACCGCAATCGTGCTGGATTGCGAAAAGACGCACCAGCATGAATGCTGTGGGCACTGCCAAAATGAGCGTCAGCCAATAGCCGATAGACAGCGCACCCCACATCGCAGCCCAAAGAATAATGAACGGAAGCAAAGTGACAATGCATTCAAAAATCGCGCGGCGATTGCTCGGATTTTTGTAAGCCGCCAAACGACGACTCCAGATCTTTTCATCTTGCAAGATGAAGTGCCTCCCAAAGCGGAAATGTCGATTCAACACGAATCGATGCCACAGCCCGTAGAAGACTGATATCACGCCCTGTCTTCAAGGCCATTCATTTGTTTGTCAACCGACCGCGAGCTCTTCAATTGGTGGACACGTACAAACCAGATTGCGATCACCGTGCAAATTGTCCACTCGGCTCACTGGTGCCCAATATTTCGTCGCAATATCAGCACCATTTGGGTAGGCAGCCAAAGTCCGCGGATAAGGGTGCGACCAATCATCCGACATCAAATCTTGAGCCGTATGAGGCGCATTGCAAAGCGGATTGTCATCGCCTGGCCATTCGCCATTTTCAACACGTTTGGCCTCATTAGCAATGTGGTTCATGGCAGCAATGAAACGGTCGATTTCCGCAAGTGGTTCTGATTCTGTAGGCTCAACCATCAGCGTGCCAGCCACTGGCCAAGACATAGTTGGCGCGTGGAAGCCGTAATCAATCAGGCGCTTGGCAACATCATCAACTGTAATGCCTGCACTATCCTTCAACACACGTACATCAACGATGCATTCGTGCGCGCACTGCCCGTTCTGTCCAGTGAACAATATCGGATAGCTGTCGCGCAATTTTGCAGCGATATAGTTCGCGCTCAAAATTGAAACTTCACTGGCGAGTTTCAATCCTTCACCACCCAACATGCGAATATACATCCACGATATTGGCAAAATAGAAGCAGATCCGTATGGCGCAGCTGAAACAGCACCGTCCGTTCCTTCATCCACATGGCCCGGCAAATGCGGCACGAGATGCGCTGCAACGCCAATTGGGCCAACACCTGGCCCTCCTCCCCCATGGGGAATACAGAATGTTTTGTGCAAATTCATGTGGCACACGTCTGCACCGATATCACCAGGACGCGCCAGTCCAACCATCGCATTTAAATTCGCGCCATCAAGATAAACCTGTCCACCACAAGCATGAACCAGTTCGCAAATCGTTTTGACTTGTGGTTCGAATACACCGTGGGTTGACGGGTAAGTGATCATGAGAGCTGCAATTTTGCCCTCGTATTTCGCAATCTTCGCTTCTAAATCTTCCAGCGATACATCTCCATCGTCAGTGCATTTGACCACAACCACGTCATAACCTGCCATTTGCGCAGATGCTGGATTGGTGCCGTGGGCAGAAGACGGGATAAGGCAAATGTTGCGATGCCCTTGGCCGTTCGCTTCATGGAAATTGCGTATGGCGAGAAGCCCAGCATATTCCCCTTGGCTGCCAGCATTGGGCTGCAAAGATGTTTTCGCAAAGCCTGTAATTTCTGACAGCCACTTGTCCAAATCATCGATAATTGCTGCATACCCTGCCCGATGGGACTCAGGTGCAAACGGATGAATGTTTCCGGTGATTTCCCATGTCACAGGCATCATTTCAGCAGCAGCGTTTAGTTTCATCGTGCATGAACCAAGTGGAATCATGGCTCTATCCAAAGCCAAATCCTTATCCATCAATTTGCGCAACAGACGCATCATTTCAGTTTCCGAGCGACAGGAATGGAAAATATCCTGCGTGAGGAAACGTTCATGATTGCGAGATGAAGGAAGGCAATATTTTCCCTCAGCCACCAAAGGCACATCAAATATTGAGCACAGGCTTTGCAGGTCTGTTTCATTGCTCGTTTCATCAAATGCAATGGACACACTGTCGGCATCAATGACGCGCAACAACAGGCCCCACTTTTCAGCTTTTGCGGCCAATTCTTCGGCGCGGCCTTTTTCCGAAACTGTTACCGTATCAAAATACTGTTCGGCGGAAGGATAACCACTGCTTTCCAGAGCACTGGCGAAACGCGTGGCATAGTTGTGCACACGCATTGCAATCTCTTTCAAACCATCCGGCCCGTGCCAGATCGCATATGCTGCTGCCATATTGGCCAGCAAAGCTTGTGCGGTGCAGATGTTGGACGTCGCTTTCTCACGACGAATATGTTGCTCACGGGTTTGCAACGCCAGTCGATATGCAGGTCGGCCTTGCGCGTCCAGAGATTGACCAATCAATCGCCCCGGCACCAAACGCGTCAAAACACTTTCGGCTGAAAGATACGCCGCATGTGGCCCACCATTGCCCAGCGGCACACCGAACCGTTGAATAGACCCAACGCAGATATCGGCTCCCCAACTGGATGGTTTTTCCATCAACACCAAAGAAAGTGGATCAGCTACAACAATGACCAGAGCCTGAACGGCTTTAGCAGCAGCAACGATTGCAGCGGGGTCATCAATTGAGCCAAATGTGTCCGGCATTTGAACAATCACGCCTGCAACATCATCGGTGATGTCCCCATCATCAACTTGCAACCCCATAGAGTCTGCGCGCGTTTGAAGAACGTCCAACGTTTGCGGGTGCAATGCATTGGCGACAACTATCCGCGGACGTTTGCGACTATGATGCCGCACCGCCATACCTGCGGCTTCTGCAACGGCAGTTGCCTCGTCCAACAAAGAGGCATTGGCCACAGGTAGCCCGGTCAGTTCAGAAATCAACGTTTGAAAATGAAACAGCATTTCCAACCGGCCTTGAGAAATTTCGGGCTGATAGGGCGTATAAGACGTGTACCACCCCGGATTTTCCAACATGTTGCGCTGAATAACCGGTGGCACATGCGTGCCATGATATCCCTGCCCGATCATGGCTTTCGCAACCGTATTGCGTCCTATCTTCTCAGCGATTTCTTCCAGAGCATCCTGTTCACCAACACCTTTGGGAATGTTCAATGCATCTTTGAAGCGGATCGCCTCAGGCACCGTTTGGCTGACCAAGGCTTCCATTGATGTCATGCCAAGAACATTCAACATTTTGCGTTGATCGGCTTCGTTGGGGCCAATGTGACGGGCCACAAAAGGGGAAAAACTCATGGAAATATTGTCCTGAAATTAGCTGATAAGGGATTTGTAACCGTCGAGATCGAGCAACTCATTCAGTTGATCCGTGTCTGACAGTTTCATTTTGTAGAGCCAGCCGTCGCTTTCTGCGCTGGCGTTCACGATCGCCGCGTCGGCGGTCAGCGCGTCGTTGACCTCGGTCACTTCGCCCGATGCTGGCGCGTACACATCAGAAGCAGCTTTGACAGATTCAACAACGACGCCATCATCGCCCTGTTCCAGTGTCGCGCCCACGTCTGGCAATTCAACAAAAACCAGATCACCTAACTGCTCTTGAGCGTGGTTGGTGATGCCCACCGTTGCGATGTCGCCATCAACTTTCAGCCATTCGTGTTCGTCCGTATAATAGGTCTTGCTCATAGTCTTTCTCCACTTAGCGTTTGTAATTGTGTGGAACGAATGGGGTTTTCGTCCGTGTCATGGGAATAAGTTTGCCACGTATGTCAGCAAATATTTCGTTATCAGCAGCGGCGACATCGACAAGGGCCAACGCCATTGGCCCATTCAGCGAAGGTCCAAAACCTCCAGACGTCACCTGCCCGATAAGGTCTCCAGCTTCATTTTTAAGTTCCACACCGCCCCGAACTGGTCGTCCTTCTGGCAAAAGACCAATGCGCATTCTTTTGCGGCCTGCAGAAATCTTGGTCGCAAGTGATGCCGCACCAATAAAGCTGCCACCTTCACGCAAATCTTTGGGAACCGCCCAAATCAAACCAGCTTCATGAGGAGCAATGTCTTCGCTCAAATCCTGACCATAAAGCGGCAAGCCAGCCTCAAGCCGCAATGAGTCTCTCGCACCAAGACCAATCCATTCGACGCGTTCATCGCTCAATAATTTCTCGGCAAATTCAACGGCCTGATCGGGGGGCATTGCAATCTCAAAACCATCCTCGCCTGTATAGCCAGAACGGGATACGAACCACCCTACGGCAGGCTCAAGTGCATCGAGAAAAGCCATGCCGGAAACATCAAAATGCAATGAAAGAACCCCTTCTGCTTTCGGCCCTTGAAGGGCAAGAAAGGCACGAGGTAGAATTTTTACACTGGCTTCGAAGGCTTTTGCCGCTTGCTTGATATGCGCAACGTCTTTGTCCGCACATCCTGCATTCGCCACGATCAAGAAACGATCATAATCCAAACGGGTGACAATTAGATCGTCTATAATGCCAGCATCACTGTTCAACATGTAAGTGTATCGTGCAGTGCCCAATGCCTGATCAGCAGCATGATAAGGGCACAGATGCGAGATCAGTTTTGTTGCGTCTGCGCCACTAATCTCCACATGGTCCATATGTGAAATATCAAACAAACCTGCATGGTCACGCGTGTGCAGATGCTCTTTCATGACGCCAAGACTGTAAAACAGCGGCATATCATAACCCGCAAACTCGCCCATTTTGGCATTGGCTGCGATGTGAAGGGCGTGAAATGGTGTGGTCTTCATGCAAACTCCAGACAAACGAAATCATTGCTGCACCATCGCAACAATGACCCCTCTGTCTGAAGCCTGAGAGACTCGCGTGAGAACCATGTTCACGCTTACACCGTCGGCGCAGGCCTGCTGACCTGACTTTCCAGAGTGCTTAACGGCCAGCGGTCCTTTTGCCTGAGAGATTATGGGTGTTTTCACCTTCGGCGGCAATTCACGAATGAACTACGCTCTCCCGCTGACAGTTCGAAATGAATCGAAAAGCTACAAAAAGATATTTCAGAAAACTCAATCTGTCACCCCCATTGTTTTCAAGGCGAGAAATACGCCAAATGAAATGACGAATATTCAACAGCGAAGCGTCAGGATGCGGTTCTAGACTTCTCGTAATTTGGGAGGATTGATCATGAATATTCAAGCGTCGTTTGGACGACATAAACGCAAGATTGAACCATTTGTTTTGCCAAACCACCCGGGCAATGACGCTGGCTATGATGCCCTTGAAGCCTATGCTCGCGCCAAAGCAGCCTCAATGAATCAACATCTTATCGGTTACGGCGAACTGGCTGAATCTGAATGGAAATCTGCAGACATCCCCGCTCCTAATCTTGATGCTATGCGGCACTATCGTTTGAAACGTATCCGCGACGAACTGCGCAAACACGATCTGGCAGGCATTCATCTCTATGACCCGTTGAACATTCGGTACGCAACCGATTCAACAAACATGCAATTGTGGACAACTCACAACCCTGCACGCTGCGCTTTCATCGCAACCGAAGGTCCCGTTGTTTTGTTTGAGTTCCACAATTGCGAACATCTGTCGGACCATGCAGGCATGGTGGATGAAATTCGCGGCTGCACGGCATGGTTCTATTTCGAAGGCGGCAACCGCACTTTTGAGTTTGCGGAAAACTGGGCCAACGACATTGCCGATCTTTTGAAGGAACATGG
The DNA here is from genome assembly GCA_938030645.1 of uncultured Rhizobiaceae group bacterium. Lineage (GTDB taxonomy): Bacteria > Pseudomonadota > Alphaproteobacteria > Rhizobiales > Rhizobiaceae > Pseudahrensia. The sequence goes on along the minus strand of CALHHQ010000190.1, from coordinate 391 downwards.
CGGCGGCAATATGCGCTGTGCATTTGATCAAGTGGACAGTCACGGCATTCCTTATCTTGAAAAAGCTGGTGTCGAGGTAATTTATGGCGAAGAAATGATGGAGGAAGCCCGCAAGGTTAAATCAGCAGACGAGATTATCTGCATGCGCCGCGCCATCGTGTCTTGCGAGGCCGCAATGGCAGAAATGGAAAAGTCCCTTGTCCCAGGCATGACCGAAAACGATCTTTGGGCGGTCTTACATGCTGAAAACATCAGACGTGGTGGAGAATGGATCGAAACGAGACTTCTGGCGTCTGGCCCGCGCACCAACCCTTGGTTTCAAGAATCTTCAGCTCGGGTGATTGAGGAAGGTGATATTGTGTCATTCGACACCGATCTTGTGGGACCATAT
>CALHHQ010000189.1 GCA_938030645.1 uncultured Rhizobiaceae group bacterium | reverse complement strand
GCGCGGGTTTCTTCAAAGTCTTTTAAAAAGGTTTGTAACAGCATTGTAGAACCTCGATATGCACTTATAAGTTGTATACATACTGAATGCTACTGAATAGTTTAAATGACCGCATGAAGTTTTAGCCTGATAAATTCCTCTCTCGTTTCCAAAAGACAGATGCTTGTGATTGTGGTCTAGTCAGACTGTATGCATCAGAACAAAAAGGAGAGTGATATGAGCAAAACCACGTTTGATGAAGATTTGTTCTTGAAGGGGCTTGAACAGCGCAAGGCGACATTGGGAGCCGAGTATGTGGAAAATAATTTGGCCGCTGCCGATGATTTCACACGCCCGTTTCAAGAAGCCATGACAGCTTGGTGTTGGGGCTTTGGGTGGGGTGATGATGTGATCGATGCCAAAACGCGTTCCATGATGAACCTGTCTATGCTGGGTGCGCTTGGCAAAATGCATGAATGGGAAATCCATTGCCGAGGCGCGATCACCAATGGTGTCTCAGCCGAAGAAATTCGTGCAATCATCCACGTGGTCGGAATTTATTGCGGTGTTCCTCAATCGCTGGAGTGTTTCCGCGTTGCACGACGTGTGCTGGAAGAAAACCGTATGCTTTGAGTGAGCATTTGCAGGCTTAAAACTTGCGTGAATCTGGCTCTTAAGTTCAGCCCAAGCCATCGATAAACGTGCGAACATCACCCAATATTTTGTTTGGCTTTGCATAGAGCAGCAATTGTCCGTCGTTGGGATAATCGTTGAGTTGGAAGCCTTCTTTTGCGGCAAAATCGGCAATGAACTCAAAAGTCGCGGCTGGGTCGTGGTGGCCGTGAATGATTAGAACCGGTTTATCGTTTGCATTGACGTATTCAGACCAATTGCGCGTCACTTGAAGGGCATCGCCTTGAAACCCTTTGTAACCTTGAGCCACGGCAAAACGGTATCCATCCAAAACAACAGCAGCAATTTCTGGATCTTGCAGAACCACCTTGTCCGGGCTTCCCAAGGGATACATATCGTCCATCATAGTTTCAATTTCGACAGAGTCGATCTGTGCCACTCCAACCCGCAAGAGCGCGGGCAGAATCTTTGGGGCATATCTGGTGGTGTAAGCGAAAGCTTTTTGGCGTTTGGAAAGCTTGGAAAATTGCTTTGAAGAATGAATGGGCGACCCGCAAGATATGTTTACAAGACCGGCAACCTTGTTTCCCAAAACAGGGGCGGCGGCGAAACCAAACAATCCACCTGACATGTGGCCCAAAAGTATGACGTTCGACAGTTCCAATTTGCTGACGAGTTTATTTAGCTGGTCCGCGAAAATTTCAGGTGCGTTCTCAATTTTCGGATTTGAAACAGCCATTCCAAAGTTGGGACGAATCGGCGAAATGAAACGCAGTTTGTGTTTGTGTAATGCTTTGACAACCCGGTTGTTCAACGTCACTCCATCCAACATGCCGTGGATAAAGATGATGGGGTGACCATCTTCGGGGCCAAAAAAATGCACTGGCACGCTCGCATCATCAATCTGGATGTGAACCATCTTGCCATAGTTCAATTTTTCGGACGGTTCGTTTGTTTTGTACCCTATGGCCTCACAGAAGTGGGCAAGCATGGCAACCGACTGCAACGCGGCTTGTTGCGATGTTACGTTCATTTTTCGAAACGCCGACTGCAATTGTGTGCGCAGTGTATTTTTCGAACGGGTGCTGTTTTTGATCACAGTTTCAAGGGACCCCAATGCAGTGAGGCCTTCTAACAATTGCAGTTCACTTTTTGTGAGGCTGAACTGTTCTTTAAGTAACGAACGGAGTTTAGGCGACCACCTGACAATTAGATCGTTTACAATAATTTTGATGTCGCTGCTGCTTTCTTCGCGCTTGTTGTGAGCGATCAGGTTGCCTCCTGCCGCCAGCGCAAAAAGCTCCATATTGTCCACGGATGGTGCGCGTTTTGTTTTCTTCAGATATTCGACCCAGCGTCGAGACGCGTCTGTTGTCAAAACCGATTTAACGTCTTCCGCACATCCAATCTTTCCGTAGGATTCGTTGATCGTGATATCGGCGTCCAACAGTTCGCCGTTCTGGTCGAAGCTGAAAAGAAAAGACCCCTTAGCATCATTTGCGATGTTTGAGTTCTTCTGGCGCCCCTGACTTTCAAGAATGGCGTAAACGCGTGCGAAATGCACTTCGAGACCGTTCTCAGACAGCACGACATCTGCCAAACCCGTTGCATTTGGACGGTCGTCATAGCGGGCGGACAATTCGATGATGTATTGTTCCCAAACGCTGACAAAATCGTTGGTCTTGCCTGGCTTTACAATGAGATCATAAATCTGGGTGATGATCTCATCACGCTGCAAGTCAAAATCACTGTTCATTCAAAAGTCCGGAAGTGCGTTTATGTTTGTTTCTGGCACTTTTCCTAACCCGTTGGTGGCGAATAGCAAATTTTCAAACATCGCAACCGTTTCACAAACTCACATTGGATGCATATCAATTGACGTGAATCGCTCCATCGCTTAAACGCTCGTCTATAAATCAACCACCCGTTTTGTATGCGGGACTGGATAGAAGGAGCTTATCCATGGCGCAATCCGCCCTTTCTTTAGAATTTCCCGATGGCACTGTTCGTGAGTTTGATGCTGGCACAACCGGCAAAGACGTGGCCGAAGGCATTTCTAAATCACTTGCCAAAAAATCCGTCGCAATTGCTTTGAATGGCGAGTTGTTGGATTTGGCTGAACCAATCGCTTCTTCTGGCAAAATTGAAATCATCACGCGCACCGATGACCGCGCGCTGGAATTGATCCGTCACGATTGCGCGCACGT
>CALHHQ010000188.1 GCA_938030645.1 uncultured Rhizobiaceae group bacterium | reverse complement strand
ACTCCCTAAATCGTGGCAAAACCCACGGCTTGAACCTCTAATCAGGTCAAGCAAACGGGAAAGACTTATTTTCAGGCAACGTCAGTTGCACATCGAGGAACACACCATGGCCACAACTCTTTTGATGCCAAAAGCCACCGCCGTTTGGCTTGTAGATAATACTGCTCTCAGCTTTGAACAAATTGGCGCGCTTTGCAGCCTTCACACGCTGGAAGTTAAATCAATTGCTGATGGCGATTCTGCCCAGGGCATCAAGGGTCTTGACCCTATCCAAACTGGTCAGCTTTCACGCGATGACATTAAGGCTGCCGAAGCTGATCCAGATTCTCGATTGAAACTTCTTGAGCCAAAAGTGAAGGTGCCTGAACTGAAAAAGAAAGGCCCACGCTATACACCAGTATCACGCCGCCAAGACCGACCAAATGCAATTCAGTGGCTGGTGCGCAATCACCCTGAATTGAAAGATTCCCAAATCATTCGTCTTGTGGGCACAACCAAAACAACAATCTCAGCCATTCGTGATCGCACACATTGGAACTCGGCAAACCTTCAACCGCTTGATCCCGTGACATTGGGCATTTGCAGCCAGATCGATCTCGATTTTGAAGTGACGAAAGCGGCCAAATATTTGCCGAAAGTTGAAGAAACGTCTTCCGAAGACAGTCTTCTTCCCGCCTCCGAAACCCAAGGTCTCGACACAAATGACACAAGCAGTGAAGACGTTGATGCCGAAGACGTATTCAAGAACTTTGCTTCATTGGGTGGTGATGAGGCTGACAGCGCCAGCTAGTCAGAACTCATTACAACAATATTCCAAGAGGCCTCTGTCACCGCACAGAGGCCTTTTTTGTGTTTGCCCCAATTGATCTATTCAAAGTCCTCGGTAATGTGCGGAGTTGTGCGCAAATGAGCGCAGCTCTTTAGAACAATAGGTCGTCCAAAAATGTTCGCTTCAAAATCCGGTTTGTTAGAAGAAGTCCGCAATCGTTTTGCCCATGTGGACACCTGCCCAGTTGATGGCCCTCGAGTATTCTTTGAAAATGCGGGTGGCGCCCTCACACTGAAATCGGTCGTCGAGACATCCACCCATTATGCGGCCATTCCTGACAATCAGGGACGAGACAATCCAGCTTCTAAAGAACTGATGAATGTGATTGCCAAAGCGCGGTCCGACGCAAAGACATTTCTCAATGCATCCTCGGGCCAAGTGTTTGTCGGCGAGAGCGGTACAGAACTTTTGTTTCGTATGATCAGCAATGCCATTCTTGAAACGCCAGCAGGTGGAAATGTGGTTGGAACAACACTTGAACATCCCGCTTCCAGAAGTGCTGCCATACGTTGGGCGAAGGTTGCACAAAAAGAATATATTGCCGTTCCTCACAATGATGATACGGGCAGTGTTGATCCGGAAGACTACGCAAAATGTGTGACTGCAGATACACGCGTGGCCACCATCATTCACACATCACCAGTCACCGGCATGGGTGTTGATGTGGGTGCAATTTCAAAAGTCATAAGGTCAATCGCGCCAGAATGCTACATCATCGTAGATGGCATTCAACATGCGGCCCATGGCGGTCTGGATATCGACAGCTACAACATCGATGGATACGCGGTCTCTCCTTACAAAGTGTTCTCACGTCACGGCTACGGCATTGCATGGATTTCAGATCGCCTAACGGCCCTCCCCCATGACAGTTTAATCGACGGCCCAGAAGGCAATTGGGAGCTTGGAACTCGCGACACTGGATCCTACGCGACCTTTTCCGACGTTGTGAGTTACTTCGCTTGGCTTGGCAGTGAATTCACAGACTCCAATAATCTACGCACAAAAATTGAAGCCGCCGGAAAGGCCATTCATGCCCATGAACAGAGCCTGACTGATGCCATGTTGCATGGCACAGGCAATCTCAAGGGCTTGGCGGAAATGCCTGCGGTCAAAATCATCGGGGGCATTGAGAACCCACGCCGCGAAGGCTTGGTGGCGATGAACATCGATGGAATGGATGCGGGTGTTTTGGTGGAGAAACTTCGCGATCAAGGCATACGCGTTCACATTCGAAAGGCCGACCATTACTCTGGCAATGTGTTGAACCCACTGGGCCTGCCATCATGTGTCCGCGTTTCCATGTGTCATTATAATTCAGAACAAGAAGTTGCTCAGTTTCTGACCGCAATTCAGCAAATCATTGAAGAGCAATCCTAAGAAGCCTTTGCCTTCTTACGTTTTGGTTTTTGCACCGTCAGCTGATCGGTCTCAAACTGCAGTTTCGCAAGCCCTGCATAAATACCAGCTTGTGCAACAAGATCATCATGAGTGCCTTCTTCAACGAATTGCCCATCATCCATAACAATAATGCGGTCGGCTTTAAGAATGGTCGCCAGCCGGTGTGCAATCACAATCGTTGTGCGACCCACCATCAATCCATCCAACGCCTTTTGAACCAGCTTTTCGCTCTCTGCATCCAATGCGCTTGTGGCTTCATCCAGCAAGAGAATTGGTGCATTTTTCAGGATTGCACGGGCAATGGCTATCCGTTGACGCTGCCCGCCTGACAAAGTGATACCCCGCTCCCCAACCACAGTGTCATACCCGTTCTTGAGCTTCACAATGAACTCATCCGCCAAAGCGAGACGCGCCGCTTCTTGCACGTCTGCATCTGTCGCATCGGGACGCCCAAAACGAATATTGTCAGAAACGGACATTGCGAAAATTGTGGTGTCCTGCGGAACCAATGCAATGCGCTTGCGGACTTCTTCGGGGTCGGCGTCAGCAATATTCACACCATCGACACTCACGGTCCCAGAAGATGGATCGTAATAGCGCAAGATCAAGTTAAAGATCGTGCTTTTTCCGGAACCGGACGATCCCACCAGCGCAATAGTCTCGCCCGGTGTGATATTTAGACTGATATCACGCACGATCGATTGGTCGGCTCTCGTGGGATAAGCAAACGAAACCGACGACAGTTCGACGGAACCAGAAACCGTTTCAGGCAGCGGTACAGGTTGAGAAGGCGCAGCAATATCTGGCTCAGTTGCCAATAATTCACTCAACCGTTCTGCAGCGCCTGCTGCTTGAGAAAGCTCTCCCCAAACTTCTGATAAAGCACCCAAAGCACCAGCTGCCATAACTGAGAACAAGAGAAATTGTCCTAAAAGGCCAGAACTCATTGATCCGTCTAGAACACGTCCGGCTCCAATCCAAAGCACGGCAACCACGCTTGAGAAAATCATAAAAATTGCAAATGCCGTTAAAATAGAACGCGCAAAAATTGATGACCGCGCTGCTTGAAACGATTTTTCAACCGCGGTGGTGAAACGGTTGGAAACCAGTTTTTCATTGGTGAAGGCCTGCAGCGTTCGTACGGAAGATATAGACTCAGAAGCATAAGCCGTTGCATCTGCCAGCATGTCTTGCGCATAACGAGAACGCTTGCGGACGTTTCGTCCAAACGCAAAAATGGGCAGCACGATAATCGGAATGGCTATGAGAACAATCAGCGACAGACTTGGGCTTGTATACACCATTCCAACAATCGCACCGACAATCAAAAACGAATTGCGCAAGGCAAGCGAAGCCGTGGCACCAGCGGCAGATTTAATTTGCGTTGTATCGGCTGTAAGGCGAGACACGAGTTCGCCCGTTTTGGCCGTATCATAAAAGCTGGAAGAGAGCTTTGTGAGATGAGCAAAGACATCACGGCGCAAGTCTGCAACCACACGCTCTCCAAGCCAAATTACAAAATAATAGCGACCGGAACTGGAAATTGCTAAAACAGCAGCGATACCGAACAGAGCGTAGAAGTAGCTGTCTACGAAAGAGCTGTCAGCGCTCGTAAACCCGTTGTCGATCATGCTGCGCACTGCAAGCGGCAACGACAACGTCGTCGCTGAAGCAACCATCAGAAACAGAAGTGCCATCAGAAGGCGACCTTTGTACTGCAAAACATAAGGCAGCAGTTTCGCAAGAGGTGCTAAACCACTGCGATCTCTCGGTTCGTTTTCGGTGTTCACGGAAATGGTGCTGTCGGCCTTCTTGTCTTGTCTCAAACCATCATGTATATGGTCGCGGACGAAATTCAAAGACAGTGGACTAATTGTTTACCAGTGCGTGACAATTTATCTGTCTTTACCTTCTACAACATGCAGGCACACATGCCCTCCACTGAGAGTATGGTCCAGCTTTGAAATCAGGACGACGACTATGAAAGCCGATATCCATCCAGACTACCACACAATCAAAGTGGTTATGACAGACGGCACTGAATACGAAACACGTTCCACTTGGGGCAAAGAAGGCGATACATTGAATTTGGACGTTGATCCAACTTCACACCCGGCTTGGACCGGTGGCGGTGGCGCACTTCTTGACCGTGATGGTCGCGTTTCCAAGTTCAACAAAAAATTCGCTGGTCTCGGCATCTAAGCCAGAACCCAGTTTTAAGTTCAAGAACCCGCTCGGATGTCTCCGCAGCGGGTTTTTTATTGGCTCAGCCAGTTTTGCAAAGCTACGTTGACCGCTTCAGGATTTTCCAATGTTGTCACATGACCAGCGTCGGGAACAATCACCAATTCTGATTGGGGCATGAGATTGTGCATGGCAACATGCCGAAGGGGTGGACACGGCAGATCATGTTCACCGCACAGAACAAGTGTTTTGCCCTGATAGCCCGACAGAACGTCTTCTGCTCCGCCACGCGACATGAGCGCTTT
>CALHHQ010000187.1 GCA_938030645.1 uncultured Rhizobiaceae group bacterium | reverse complement strand
ATGCGCGCACGCTTGGCATTGAAGTCGAGCCGACAAGTCTGTGAATTGCGGGAAGTTGTGTTGCGTGAAAAACCAGAAGAGATGATTGCTGTGTCACCCAAAGCAACGGTGCCAGTGTTGATTGATCTAGATGGCTTGGTTGTTGAAGAAAGCCTTGATGTGATGCTGTGGGCGCTGCGTAAAAACGACCCTAAAGAATTGCTGAAACCCGAAACTGGCAATGAGCAAGAAATGCTTGATCTGATTTATCGGATAGATGGGCCGTTCAAAACGCATTTGGACGCATATAAATATGCACCGCGAAACGCAGACGCTGACAGTGCTGTGGGAATTGAACGCGACAAACATCGTGATGCCGCAATGAATTGTCTTTTGGAGCTGGAAGACAGACTGATTGAAACCAAGTATCTGTTTGGCAATAGAGCATCTCTTTCAGACTTCGCAATTGCACCTTTTGTTCGACAATTCGCAAATGTCGATTTTGAGTGGTTTCAGTCACAACCCAAACCAAAACTCATTGCATGGCTTGATTGGTTTGTGACGTCAAACGACTTTGCAAGTTGCATGTTCAAATATGAAAAATGGGTTTCGCCTGAAACCGGTGTGACTTTTCCGGAACAACAGGCTTAGATTTGGCAAAGATAAAGCCAAAAGAGACCGACCTTTACGGCCCCGTCAAAACCTTTCTGGAAACACAAGGTTATGAAGTGAAGGGCGAAGTGGGTGCAGCAGATGTGGTGGCGGTACGCGGTGAAGAGCCACCCGACATTGTAGAATTAAAAACTGGCATTACGCTTACTTTGTTTCATCAAGCCGTTGAGCGTTTGGCCGTCACAGATGCTGTTTATATCGCGGCGCCTAGGGGTCGCGGCAGACCATTTTTAAAATCTCTGAACCTCAACAAAAAGCTGTGCCGCAGGCTGGGGCTCGGTCTCATCACGGTACGATTGAATGATGGGTTTGTGGAAGCCCATGTGGATCCGGCACCCTATGCGCCGCGAAAGTCCAAAGTGAAGTCTGAACGTCTATTGCGGGAGTTTCACAAATTAAACGGTGATCCCAATGTGGGCGGCTCAACCCGTACTAATCTCATCACAGCCTATCGACAGGATGCATTGCGTTGCTTGTCTATGGTGCACACCAATGGCCCAACCAAGGCTTCAATTGTTGCAAAAGAAACGTCCGTTGAAACAGCGCGCCGCATTATGGCGGACAATCACTACGGCTGGTTCGAAAAAATTTCAAAAGGTATCTACGGTATCAGCCCTAACGGTGAAAAAGCCGTTTTGGACTACGCGCAACATCTAAAAGCGTTGTAAATCAGGACTGCTTTAGTCGCCCATCTTCAAAGCTTCGATGAAAGCCGTTTGTGGGATTTCCACCTTGCCAAACTGGCGCATCTTTTTCTTACCGGCTTTTTGTTTGTCCAAAAGCTTGCGTTTGCGACTTGCGTCACCGCCGTAGCACTTGGCCGTCACATCTTTGCGCATGGCTGAGATTGTCTCGCGTGCAATCACATTACCACCAATGGCTGCTTGGATCGGAATCTTGAACAAATGCTTTGGAATGAGGTCTTTCAATTTCTCGCACATCACTCGGCCACGGGTCGTTGCAACCGAACGGTGCACCAACATAGACAATGCATCCACTGGTTCGGCATTTACGAGCATCGACAATTTCACGAGATCGCCTGCGCGATATTCGTGAATGACATAGTCAAATGACGCATAGCCCCGCGAAATAGACTTTAGACGATCGTAAAAATCGAACACCACTTCATTGAGCGGCAGTTCATATTCCAACATCGCCCGGGCCCCCACATAGGTGAGGTTGGTTTGGATGCCGCGACGATCTTGGCACAATTTCAAAATCGGTCCGAGATACTCATCCGGTGTCAAAATTGTTGCTTTGATCCATGGCTCATGAATTTCATCAATCTGCATCACATCTGGCATATCTGCCGGATTGTGGAGGTTCATCATGGTGCCATCGCGCATGTGCATTTCATAAACAACTGAAGGCGCGGTCGCGATCAAATCAAGATCAAATTCACGCTCCAAACGCTCTTGGATAATCTCCAAATGCAGCAAACCCAAGAAGCCACAGCGGAACCCAAAACCAAGTGCGGCGGAGGATTCCATCTCATAGGAAAAACTCGCATCGTTCAAACGCAGCTTTCCAACGGCGGAACGCAAATCTTCAAAATCAGCTGCATCAACGGGAAACAAACCGCAGAACACGACAGGTTGAGCTGGCTTAAAGCCGGGCAGCGCTTTTTCAGTCTGACGCTTATCTTCGGTGATGGTATCACCCACGCGGGTGTCAGCCACTTCTTTGATCGACGCTGTTATAAAGCCGATCTCTCCTGGCCCGATGCTTTCCACTTCGGTCAGTTTCGGGGAAATCACACCAACACGGTCCACGGGATGTTTTGCGTCCGTGCCCATCATGCGGATGGTTTGGCCCTTTTTAAGTTGACCATCAATAACACGCACGAGAACGATCACGCCCAAATAGGCGTCGTACCAGCTGTCCACCAGAAGTGCTTTCAGTGGCGCTTCAATGTCTCCATGGCTTGGCGCTGGAAGGTTTTTAACGATCGCTTCCAGCACATCTTCCATGCCCATGCCGGTTTTGGCCGAAATCTCCACCGCATCAGTGGTGTCCAAACCAATGACTTCTTCGATCTGCGCTTTCACGCGGTCTGGCTCAGCAGCAGGCAAATCAATTTTGTTCAGGACAGTCACGATCTCGTGGTCGTTGTCTATGGCTTGATACACATTGGCCAGCGTTTGCGCTTCCACGCCTTGGGATGCATCGACCACCAGCAATGAACCTTCGCACGCTGACAAAGAACGTGACACTTCATATGCAAAATCCACATGACCGGGAGTATCTATCAAATTGAGAACGTATTCCTGACCGTCCTTCGCATCGTAATGCAAACGAACGGTTTGGGCTTTAATTGTGATTCCGCGCTCTTTCTCAATCTCCATATTGTCGAGCACTTGCTCGGACATTTCGCGGTCAGCCAAGCCACCGCACATTTGAATGAGACGGTCAGCGACTGTGGACTTGCCGTGGTCGATATGAGCAACGATTGAGAAGTTGCGGATATTTGAGAGTGGTGTGGTCATATGGGGTGTTTACCAGCATCCCAGATCGCTGCAAGTGGAATGATCGTCGCGCTCCCGCAGAAATGGCGTTTTATCTAGGCCGCTGGTGCACGATGGGGGTCATCAACCGATTCTTCATGATCGTCCACCACTTCATCGCTGGCATTGGCCCAATTGAGTTTTTTATAGTCAAACCCATGTTCGATGGTGGGTTTGATGGTTGCGAAATAAGGTGAAAGATCGAAATCGCGTGGCGCGAAAAGCGAATGGTGTCTGATGTGCAGAATTTCTGATCTGGCATATGTTTCGCAATCATCGTCCAAACACTCCGGCAATTGTGTCACATTAGGCAATATTGGATATTGAACAGACTGGAACGCTTCGGCAATCAACGTTGAACAAATGGCACGCGTTGGATCACCGGACCCAAATGCGATCATTTTGCGGCGCCAGCGAGTAGGCACAGGCGGTGTCGGTAAAAGATAACGCAGCATATCCAGAATGTTACGCGTGTCGTAAGCAACACCAATTTTGTTGACCATGAACTGAACAATTTTGTTCCGGTCTTCAGAACTCAATCCAACAGGTCTACAAATTCTGGTGTTGTAAGTTTCATAGCGTTTGAGCGGAACTGAAATGCATCCCTCGCCCAAATTCACCTCGATCAATCTCGGACGGTTTTCATCAAGACCATCTTCTGCAGGCGGCAATGCATCACCCACATAAAGGGCCGCATGCGACCATGTGGATTGGGTAAGATATTTGATGGCCGCCGATACTTTTTGATTGCCTTCAACCAGTAAAACATCGCCCGGCAACAGTGTCTCTCGCAGAATTTCTGGCGACGACGGAGTATAAGGCTCATAGCCAGAGGACTGCGCGGTAATTTTTCCCGCAACAAGTTCAGCAAACCAATCCAACCATGTTCTTTTGATATCCAAAGTAACTCCAGAAAGACCCGATTTCTTTGATTATGACATGATTTTTCAACGTTGGTTTTTCAACCCACCTCACGTTGATGTCAGCATTGTCATCCAAAGCCGTGTGCGCAATAGCACTGTTCGGGTCTATTGAGAATATTCTGCCGTGTCTTTTGTTGATCAGATGGGCCGTGCCGAAATCAAACATAAAAAGCAAAAGCGCCAGCAGTACATTTGCCGCACCTCGCATTGTTTCAAGAATTTCCGGAGTAGTGAGCCCGTATCCGACTCATCATCTACATGAGGGATGAACAATGATGATGGATACGGACCCTTCATGCATATCAAGTGACCGGCCACTTGCAAACACGGCCTCAAATGCATGTGTCAGCATCAGAACTGAACTGCGATTGCTCACAGCTTTGTGCCCCGCCCTGATAACTGACAATGTGCCATATAGAGACAACAAACCGCCTTGGGCACGTATGTTACTGTTATATCAATGTAACACCGATTTAGTGATGATAAATCAGAGCTCTACGCAGTAATACAATTTCATGCTTCGTGAAATGGACACCTGTCCGCTGGTTTGTAACCGACGTAATTCTTCATGTAGAAACACGCTGAATCTAATTCCATTCTCTATACACTGGCAAATTGCAGAAGCGTCTTCGTTAACAATTCGAGGTCTTGGTCCCGCGATAACCTGTGGTCGCCGTCCTTAACCAGTGTCATTTGCACATCATCATTGGCTAGAGTTTCAACAACCCGCAAAGCATGTTGCCAGGGAACATCCGGATCTTGCATTCCCTGCAATATCCGAACAGGACCACCAACACTGAGTTCTTTGTCGAGAACCAAATTCTCTCGACCATCCTCAATGAGCAATTTTGTAATGATCGTTGGTTCATCAGAATATTCACTTGGTTCTTCCAGATAGCCTTTTGTCTCGATTTCAGCTCTTTGATGATCCGTAAATTCTGGTTCCATCAATTCCCGAGTGAAATCAGGAGCTGGAGCAATCAACAACAACCCTCCAATGCGATCAGCCTCTCCCATTTTGTGAAGTTCTTGAACCACGCGAAGTGCAATCCATGCACCCATTGATGACCCAACCAGCACTTGAGGGCCATGTGTTTTCTGTCGAATTACTTCCAAGCTTTCGGCTGCCCAACGCGAAATACAGCCTTCCACAAACTCTCCATCCGATATTCCATGGCCTGAATAGTCGAACCTTAAAGCAGCACATTTCATTTCATGTGCTGCTTTGACCATGGTGTCCGCTTTTGTCCCTGCCATGTCAGATCGGAAACCGCCCAACCACACGAAGCCGGCTGGTGTGTTGTCAGCGCCAACCAATGTCTTTACAGCCAGAGCTGTCGATTGCCCCTTCCACAAGTGATCAACAGTGCTATCTATTTCCAAAATGCTATCTCCTGATCCAAACTTGGATCGAACCCATCGGTTGAAGCGCGGAACGTCTGAAATATCAATATGAGTGATCAACCAGCCACAAATCATGTTCTTCAAGTCATCCCCGAAATGGGAACAGGCGGCGCTGAAAAAACCGCTCTCGATATCGGAAATGAGTTGGTTCGTTTGGGCTGGAAATCAACCGTTGCGAGCAATGGTGGACGTTTGGTGGCTGCGCTTGAAGTTGGCGGCTCAATCCATCTCCAAATGAAATTGCAGTCCAAAAACCCCCTGACGATTATTGCCAATGGCTTCAAACTGGCGCGAATTATTAGATCCAAAAACGTAGATATTATTCATGCCCGATCCCGCGCACCAGCTTGGTCGGCATTGATCGCTGCACGTCTTTGCGGCGTGCCATTCGTGACCACATATCACGGCGCCTACAGCCAATCAGGACGGCTGAAGGCTCTTTACAATTCCGTAATGGCAAGAGCAGATACGGTGATTGCGAACTCTCATTGGACAGCCGACCTGATCCGCCAACGGAACCCGTGGGCAGCCCAGAACATTGTGACCATTCATCGCGGAACCGATTTTGAAGAGTTCTCAAAAAATTCGCTTTCAAAACAGCGTTTGCAGAAAGTCAAAGACAGTTGGGCCGTCGATGACAATGACTTTGTCATTTTGAAACTTGCTCGTTTGACCGAATGGAAAGGTCAAAGATATCTAATCGAAGCAGTCGCTCAAATTATAGGCGAGTTCCCCCACGTGAAACTCATCTTAGCTGGCGATGATCAGGGTCGCGACACCTACCTGAACCAACTATTGGATTTGATTAAGAAACGCGGACTTGAAGGACGAGTTGTTTTGCCGGGGCATTGCGATGATCCTGCTGCTGCAATGGCGTCTTCTGATGCGGTGGTGGTCGCCTCTACCGATGCAGAAGCATTTGGACGCGCAGCAGTGGAAGCGAGTGCGCTTGAGAAGCCACTGATTGTCACACGTATCGGCGCGGTTGTTGAAACAGTTTTGTCGGAACCGGAAGTTGCTCAATCTGAAGCCACTGGATGGAAGGTTGCTCCAGCCAATGCAGAACAATTGGCAGAAGCGTTGAGAATATTACTCAATTCTTCAAAAAGCGAACAAAGCGCCATGGGAAAGCGGGCAAGAGCTTATGTGACCGCAAACTTCTCTCTTCAGAACATGTGTGACAAGACAATCTCTGTCTATAAGGAATTGATCAAAAAAGGTCTTTAGACAGCATTCATCATGGCTCAATTCTCATTGGCAGGTTTCGACGGGACTCCCTGTTTTTCTTATTAAAACATGCTATATGAACTGGGTGTTTGATGATTTAGCCATCAGATGCTTCGTAATTCGACATCAATAATTAGGAGTGAATAGCCATTCGCCGTCCACATAGAGCCGCAGCACCGCAGAAAAACGGGCCCCGCGCAAACCAAGATATTTCAGCCACAGAAGTTCAATTGATTGACGCTGAAGGCACAAACCACGGAACCGTGGAAACGAGTAAAGCATTAGAAATGGCGTTGGAAGCCGGATTGGATCTCGTTGAGATCTCTCCAACAAACCGCCCACCCATTTGTAAAATTCTGGATTTTGGCAAATACAAATACGCCGCCCAGAAGAAAGCTGCCGAAGCGCGCAAGCGCCAAAAAACCATAGAAGTCAAAGAGATCAAGATGCGTCCGAACATCGACACGCATGATTATGATGTGAAAATGCGCTCCGTGCGCAGGTTTTTCGAAGACGGTGATAAAGTGAAAGTAACTCTTCGGTTCCGCGGCCGTGAAATGGCGCATATGAACCTCGGTATGGATCTCCTCAAAAAGGTCAAAGAAGACACGGAAGAGATCGCAAAAGTTGAAGCAGAGCCAAAATTGGAAGGCCGTCAAATGATGATGGTTCTTGCCCCCAAGTAAAGCTCCAAACGAAGCCGGCCTCAAATTCGGACAACGATGTGACCAAATTTATTCGCATCATTGCCATTTACCCTCGGGAAAGAGTTGTTACACTGCTTCTTGAGGGTAGGGTGATGTGAATCCATTCATTTGAAGTTTTCCATCAACTTGGGCGCGATATGGCAAGCAAAACAATGAATTCCAATTCATTGTTTTCAGTTCTCGTTCCAATTTTGCCTGCATGAAAATTGGGGACGCATGGGATGGGGACTCCCGAACTGACAGATGAGTATGATCGGTTCTTCGACGAACTGAGCAGAATGCCGGACATCAATTCGTGCATTGAGGCTATTTGCTCTGAATTTAACATTCAATTTGTAACCTATCATCTGGCTTTCCACGAAGGGAAAGCCATCGACAGCCCCTATGTTCGCACCAACTACCCGGCTGAATGGGTTAGCCAATATCTAACCAACGATTATGTGGAGATTGATCCCGTTGCTCAAAATGGCTTCAAACGAGCGCTGCCATGTTTGTGGTCAGATCTGGATTGGACTGCAGAGAGGTCAATAGAGTTCAAAAACGACGCTCGAAAACACGGTATCGGCACCTCCGGCTATTTAATTCCCGTCACTGACCGCAAAAGGCGAAGAGCCATTGTCAATTTTGCAAGCCCCGCGAAAGAATCCGCTTGGGCGAAAAAGATCAACACAATTGATGTCTTGTTGCTGGAATGCGCCGAAATCTTGCACAGAAAAGCAATTGTTGACCTTTACGGCAGGGAAGACGAAAAACCAGCACTTACCCCCAGAGAGATTCAATGTTTGAATTGGGTGGCCCAAGGCAAAGATGCGAGTTCTATTGGCCTCATTCTTGGTATTTCGGAACACACAGTGCGCGACTATTGCAAAAGTGCAAAGCACAAATTGGGATGCGCAAGTTTGTATCAAGCCATTCACATTGCGACCATGCAACGCTTGATTGATCCAGATTCTCTCGACTAATTCCAAAGAAGCGCACCCACACAACTCGCGACCTGATCTCAGGGTCATGTGCGAGATGTGCATGTTAATATTCCTTTGCAACCGATCTGACTCTGACCCCCTAAATTTGGGGGGGTGAGTTTGGGGAGTTGTTGATTCATACTAAAATTTGCAGCTTAGCATCATCACAATTGAGGAGGTGATGCATGTTTTTCGTCTTGGAGGACCACAACAAAAACGACTATCCAAAGCTCTACAAGCGTATGTTTCAACTTCGCAA
>CALHHQ010000186.1 GCA_938030645.1 uncultured Rhizobiaceae group bacterium | reverse complement strand
GCCATTTCTGGCGGCAAAGCCGAAGTGACCATACGGTTATGCCAGTTGGTAAAGCTGTTCCGCGATGGACAACCTTTCACCATGTCCAAACGGTCGGGAAATTTTATCACTCTGCGTGAAGTGGTTGATGAAGTGGGACGTGACGCTGTGCGTTTCATGATGCTGTATCGGAAAAACGATGCACCACTGGATTTTGATTTTGCGAAAGTGACTGAGCAATCAAAAGACAATCCTGTGTTTTACGTTCAATACGCGCATGCACGTTGTCACAGTGTGTTCCGCCAAGCTGGCCGCGATATGCCAGATTTGGACCAAGGGGCTGCAGCTTGGGAAAATGCAAATGTTGGCCTCTTGACTGACGAAGGTGAAGCCACGCTCATTCGCAAAATGGCGGAATATCCACGAATTTTGGATGCGGCGGCCAAAACACACGAACCGCACAGATTGGCATTTTATCTCTATGAATTAGCGAGTTTGCTGCATTCACAGTGGAATCGCGGCCGTGATTTGCCGGATTTACGGTTTATAAACCAAGAAAATGCAGAATTGACTTCGGCCAGACTAGCCCTGGTTTACGCAGTCTCCAATATTATTGCTTCCGGATTGGGCATAATTGGAGCCGATGCGCCGGAAGAAATGCGGTAGAAGCCATTTAGGTTTATCCACACGCTAATTTCGCCGCATTCGTTTTGCAGGGCTTTTTCTGGCACAATGATGCCACTTGCGTAAATTGGGTGGTCGGTCGTGTCGCAGGCCTTGTCAGCGACACCAAGTAAATAGGTGTAACCAGTGTTTGAGTGCAAAGACGACTTCCTCATGGGTCCTGTTCACGGATTGATTACAGGGGATGACGCGTATCCCTTCTGTTCAATCTCCAATGCTGCCGAAGAAGAATTGGCAGAACTGGCCAAATTGGTCGGTGATGGCCAAAAATTGCATCCTGCAGGTGAAGCGCCGGTTGCGGCTTCCCGCCCGCAAGAAGTGACTGGCGACTGGACACAAGCGACCGCTGAGACCGCACCGAGATTGAATTATGATCTGGAGCAAGAGTTAAGCCGCGCTTTTGGAAATACCGATACCGCCGCTCCTGTTGAGCAAAAAGTTGAAACCGCACCCACTGTTGCGGAACAGCCAGCGGTTGAAATTGAAGCACCTGTGGAAATTGCAGACGCACCTTCTATGGCGTTTGAGCAAGAGCCTGATGCTGATTTTAGCAACATGATTGCAGATGAGTTGGACCGTGCTTTGGCCGAAGAAGTGGCTGCAGAAGCTGCACTGGACGCGGCAATGGAAGCAGAATTTGCTGCGAGCATCGAGCCGAGCACTGACACGGCTGCCGATCAAGCAATCGCTGCAGAACTCTCTCAGCTAGCTGCAGGTTCCGTTGAAGCACCAGCGAAAGCTGACGTTCCGATGCCTGTTGCCACTGAACAAACACTGGATCCGTGGACAACGCCGGAAATTGTTGAACCCGCTGTTGAAGCAGCGCCTGAATTGGCAATGCCCGAGGTAGCGCCAGAAGCGGAGTGGGTTGTACCTGCGCCGAACACGGTTGATTATTCTGATCCAGCTGCCGAATTTGCGCCTGTAGCTGAGCATTATGCAGCAGAAACAGTTGCTGTCGGTGCTGTTGCCTCTGGAGCAGTTGCCGCCGCAGCCGCAAAGCCGATGGCATATGCACAAGCCGCGCCAGCAGAGCCTGTCTACGTGGCACCTGCAGAAGAAGAAATCATGATTCCGCCGCCTCACATGTATGATCGTCCTGCGGGTGGAGCGGGTAAGCGCATTGCGCTTGCAGTTGTGGCCGTTGCCCTTATGGGTGGGGTTGCTGCCGCTGGGTGGAACATGTTTGACAGTTCAGACGGTCCTGCGCCCACAATTTTGGCGGCCAGTGAACCCGCTAAAGTAAAGCCAAAAGATTCAGGCGGAAAGATTGTTCCGAACCAAGATCAAGCGGTTTATAAGTCTGTGGGTGGCGAAAATACCGCTCCCAAACAGGCAAAGTTGAAAGATACGAGCGAAAAGCCGATCAAAGTTGCCGCAAAATCGACACCGGATAAAACCGTTATTCGTGCAAGTGCAAAGGGTGTCAAGCCTGAAACAGGTGTTCGTGTTCAGCCCCGTCGTGTCCGCACGGTTGTAGTGAAGCCAGATGGCACGATTGTCACCACCGTTGGCAATGCGGCTAAGAAACCGTTGACAGTCGCTGCAGCACAAGTCACCGAGCCCACATTGGCGTTGAAGCCTGAATTGGTGGCGTCAGATGCGGAGACACAAACGCCAACAGCTTCAGTTGCAAAGCTTGAGGCATCGCAACCTGTCGCTAAAGTCGCTAAACCTGCGCCAACGAAAGTGGCGATTCAGAAAGTTCCCGCCAAAAAGGTTGCCGTTAAAAAAGTGCCTGTGAAAAAGGTCGCGGTTAAGAAAGCTCCAGCGAAAAAGGCAGCGCCGATTAAAACTGCAAGCGTGAGTTCACCTTATGCCGTGCAAATTTCGTCGCAACGTTCAGCCGCTGCTGCTCAAAAATCCTACGCAACTCTGTCACGCCGCTTTGCAAGCGTTATTGGTGGCAAAGGTGTCGATATTCGCAAAGGCGTGATCAAAGGCAAGGGCACTTATTATCGTGTTCGCATTCCTGCCAACAGCCGTTCAGCAGCAAATACAATTTGTTCGCGCTTGAAAGCCAAAGGTGGCGCGTGTTTCGTAACCCGCTGACCACGATTTAAATAGAAATTCCAAATGCCCGCTTTATGCGGGCCTTTTTGTTGGGGGGCAATTCTGACCATAGATGGTCATGTTTCTCCTTCGGGGTCGCCGTTTTTGGACCAAGTTTCCGTTTAGATATTTTGTCAAAGTGGCGTTATAGCACCCCACATTTTCGTTTGATGAATTGCGCCTAAAGTGTCGCGTGGGAGACAAAATCGCTAAACTGGCGAATCATGACGGTTAAAGCTTTTATTTGTGGCCTTCGCGGCCTTGAGATTACCTCGGAGGAACGTGCGTTTTTCAAGCGTGAAAAGCCTTGGGGATATATTCTTTTTGCTCGAAATGTGGACACGCCCGAACAGGTGACAGCTCTTTGTGCTGATTTGCGTTCGTGTGTTGGTCGAGCGGATGCGCCGATTTTGATTGATCAGGAAGGTGGCCGCGTTCAGCGGTTGCGTCCGCCCCATTGGCACAAATATCCTGCGGCTGCTGCTTTAGCTGCGCTGTATGAGCTGGATGCCAAGAAGGGCGAGCGCGCCACTTGGCTTTTGTCGCGCCTCCACGCGTTTGATCTTTTGAAACTGGGTGTGACCGTGGATTGCCTGCCTGTGATCGATGTGCCCTCACCAGACGGGCATGATGTGATTGGTGATCGGGCATATGGCACAACGGCGGCGCAGGTGTCCGCTCTTGGAAAGCCAGCTTGCGAAGGTCTCCAAGCTGGCGGTGTGATGCCTGTGATCAAACACATTCCAGGTCATGGTCGCGCCACCGCGGACAGCCATTTGGACTTGCCCGTGG
>CALHHQ010000185.1 GCA_938030645.1 uncultured Rhizobiaceae group bacterium | reverse complement strand
GAAAGACTTTTTGAATTCTCGAAACACGACGCGATACGCCTGAGCCAGATTTCTCGACATATCAAATAGGTTAGGTCAATATTTTGGAAAATTCGGATAAAAACTTTGAGAACCAAGCTTTACAGTTCGTTAATCGCTCCGTTTCTCTGATTTTGGAAAGTATCTCAGATCGAGATAATTCGCATGTACCTCTACGTGAAAACGAAAAATTTGAACAGATAAAGCAACAAATCTCGTTGAGCAAAGGTGGGGGCTTACCACAACATGACGATGTGCTGTTGGATGCTTTCGGCACCGTTCTCAAGTACAGTATGCGCACGGCGCACCCTCGTTTTGTAAGTCAACTATATGGCGAGACCGATTTATATGGTGTTGCCGCAGACTTCCTCACGACTGTGCTCAATAACAACGTCCATGTCTTTGAGCTCGCGCCCGCTTTGACCACTGTCGAAGCATTGGCTATCGAACATCTTAGTGAAATGTTTGGGCTCGTTTCCAGTGAAAATAATTCCCAAGCCGTTGGGATTTTTGTACCCGGTAGCAGTTATGGTACGTTGGTTGCGCTGTTTCTTGCATTGTCCCAGAAATATGAAGACTTCTGTGTTAAAGGCAGCGGGGCATATGATTTGAAACCAAGGGTGATGTGCAGCGAGGATGCACATTATTCGATCGAGAAAGCCTGTCTGCTTTTGGGGTTAGGTCTGAATGGTGTATGTAAGATACCGACAGATAAGACCGGAAGAATGTGTATTGGTGCGCTTGCCGAAGCACTTGATGATCCGACGCATTCGCCTTTTTGTGTTGTAGCCACGGCTGGGACGACGACCACCGGTGTGTTCGACGGATTGGAGCCCATATCAAACCTATGCAGAGACAAGAGTATTTGGCTTCATACGGACGCGGCTTGGGGTGGTGCTGCATGCTATTCCGAATCAAAAAATCGCCATTTGGCTGGCGTTGAGCGATCCGATTCAATTGTGTTTAGCGCTCATAAAATGTTGGGTGCTCCAATTCAATGTTCGGCATTACTTCTTAAACCAAAGCATCGAGACCACCTCACTCGATCGGTTAATGTAAAAGCGCCCTATTTGTACCAAACTGCGGAAAATCCGCATGCTGACAGTCACGACATCAGCAAAATGACTTTTCAGTGTGGGCGCCGTGGCGATGCCTTGAAGTTTTGGTTCATGATGCAAGCGAGGGGCGTAGACGGTTTTCGGGAACGGGTGGATGGATGCGTGTCTTGGGCGCAAGAACTTGAAACAGAAATAACCACCAATCGGTCTCACAGCTTTGAGGTATTACACCAAACGTTTTCCACTGTGTGTTTTTGGCATCGGCCTCCATTTATGAGCGCGAGCAGTGTTCGCGATGTTCCCATTCATTCCGACGAATGGTGGGCGATTGATAAGCTTCCTGCGCTCGTTCGTGAAGCGATGGTGAGCGACGCTTATCCTTTTCTTATTACCCACTGCCGATCAGGCAACCACCCTTCGTTTTACCGCATTTCATTTGCAAGCAGTATTCGTGCACAAGACGAAAGAACGCGACTAATCAATGAATTGCTTGATTACATTGAGGGAAAAACGAGTGAACAGCCCGTGGATCACGGGCTATTGCATGCAGGTTTAACTTAGCGCGTTTGGAGCTGCAATTAGCTTACTTGCGCGCTTCTACAACGAGAGGATGCCATCGCATGAACAGTCTCTTGGCTCAGTTGTCTACGGCAATGAGTTCCGAAACCGTTGGGCAATATTAATCTGTTGCCCTCAAAATTACACGTTTGCTTTGCTTTTGCGAATGCAAAATATGGGAGAGGCTGATGACTGAAATACGAGCGTTAAAACCTGATAACAAAACGAAGGATCACAAGTCACGGAAGTTGATCTTGGGTTGCGCAATGACCGGCGCGAAGTACACACCTCAAAACCATCATTTACGGAAAGACCGAATATTTGATGCGATTTGCTGCGGTGACATGATACCGTGCACGGATGACGAAATCGTTGGAGAAGCCGTTGCTTTGTATGAGGCTGGCTGCCGTTACATTCACGTTCATGCGCGCAACGGCACAACGAGAGAGCAGACCGCTGATTTAGGCAGTTACTCAAGTTATGGTAGGCGCCTGCTAAGTCGCTGCCCTGACGTCGCATTAAGCTATGGCGGTAGTCGAAATGGCGTGGAAATTGACAGAGCTGTTGAAAAATTTGGCGAATTTTCGCGGGTTGCGCATAGTGAATTACCATTGTCCGCCGGTGGGGCGCATTTTGTCACAGGGCAAGCTGCAGTAGAGTTGCAAGTTACTCTCGACATGGAAAGGCAAGGCTACCTGTCCATGGATTGCGAGACCGGGGATTTTTCAATTTTGAAGCCCATTGATAACTACCTTGCCACAACTGCCGTCTCTGAAGTGAAGTTAGATGTTTTTGCCACAAAAGGGGCACGAAATTATGGAGCTTCGTCTGCCGCTATGCAGTTCGAAGTACTGAAAAAAACTACGGCTGCACGTGCGAATTTGAAACTGCCTTTTGAGTGTGAATGGACCCAATTGGCCCGAAGTTACGCGCTGACGCATATGATTGTGCATGAGTTCGACTTTGGGTTTTCTAAAATTGAACACCTCAACATCACCATTCTTTTTGGATTTTCACCGCGCTTACCGTTTCCGGATACCTACGATTCATTTTGCCAAGCTGTTCAGAAAGCGAAGTCGATCGCTCGGCCCGGGCAACTCGAAGTTTCGGTTACCTGTGGGGCATCTGTTTTGCCGCAACAGGCTTTGAAGTATTGCCGTGCGATGGATGTGGGTCCTCAAAAAGGAGAAGTCATGGGGCCAACCGATATCATAGCGGGATATTGCGCGATGCCTGTTTCCGGTGTCGATGTAGTGCGCGTTGGCCTTGAAGATACGCCCTACATAGTCAGCCGTGATTTGAAGGTTCTTCCTACGACCAATTTTGAGCTTGTTCAAAGGACCAAAGATACCCTGTCAAAGAACGGTGTTGCGATTGATCTTGTGCCTGAAGCAATCCTTGGGGTTGCAGATCAATACGATGGCCTCATTACAAGCGTTGGTTTGGAGAAAGTACATGCCGCATAAGATTGAAAAAAAATGGAATGGTATTTCATTTCTTCATAATGACGTCGCCGATGTGCCCTTTGTGAGTGACGGTCTTCGATCTTGTTTCGATTATCGTTACCCCGGCGTTGCCGAGGCAACATCTGGAAGATACGAGGCTGTAATCCTTCGCGCTGTACCGGGGAAGGTTCGAAACGACGGCTGGCATCATCATGTTGGCGACTTTCACTTACTCTATATCCTTAAAGGTTGGATCAAATTTGAATACGAAGAAATTGGCGAGAAGATCTATCGTAAAGGTTCATGTGTTGTGCAACCTCCAGGTATTCGGCACCGCGCAATGAGCCATTCTGATGACTTTCAGATGTTTGAAGTGATGTCTCCGGCGGACCTTCAAACTGTGGCCGATCCTGACTTTTTGAATAAGGCCAATGATGATGAAAATATCTAAGCAAAATGAAGTAACACCTTCTGTTGTGCGGGTACCAATCGATGTGTTGGAAGATGTTACTAATAAAATATTCCGAAAAGCCGGTTGCTCGTATGAGCAGGCTCAAGTAATATCTTTGGGGCTCGTGGACGCCGACAAGTCGGGCCATCCGTCGCACGGTGTTATCCGGACAACGCGGTATTTGAAGTGGCTTAGCGAGAAAAAACTTGTCGCTGACCAAACCCCCGTGATTCAAGATGATGGCGGTTCAATGATTCGCATAGATGGTCGCCGAGGTTTCGGACAGACTATGGGTGGCCATAGCGTCCGTTTGGGGTGCGCACGGGCAAAGTCCGATGGCTTGGCCTTAGTTTCTCTTTGCCAATCCGGACATTTGGGGCGAATAGGTAAATGGGCAGAAGACGCTGCCGCCGAAGGCATAACATCTATCCACTTTGTATGCGTTCGGGGACATCCATTGGTTGCACCCTTTGGCGGCTCAAAGCGCATGATGTCTACGGCACCCATCGCGATTGGGTTTCCCACCGCTGATGGCACGTCTATCGTCCACGACTTTTCCACGGCTTCTATTGCTGAAGGAAAGGTCCTCTTATCTGCAAAAAGCGGAAAAAAGCTGGCCGGTAATTTTCTGATCGACCCTAAAGGGACGCTCACAAATGACCCTAATTCTCTTTATGGTAAACCAAAAAAAAACGGCGAGCCCCTTATGCCGTCAGAAGGGGCAGCAGCGATAAGAGCATTTGGTGATCACAAGGGATCTGGCCTTGCCATGATGTGTGAACTTCTGGCTGGTGTTCTCACGAATTCGGGAGTCACAGACCAAGATACAACACCGGGGGATGTCTGGAGCGGCATGCTTTCGATATATATCAGCGCCGATTCGTTGAACGGTAATTTGGCCAATGAGGTCGACGCCTACGTCGAACGCATGCGCGCGTCAACTTCGATTGATCCTGCTGTGCAGGTGCGTGCACCGGGAGATGTGGAAAAAAATGCGCGCGAGGTATCTAAAATATCGGGCGTAGAGTTGCCGACGGAGGTCTGGCGTGAGCTGGAAAGTGAACTTTCAGAGGATGCCTAGATGCGCGGAGAAGTACAAGTTGAATGCGCATTTACTTTCGCAACCTGCGCCAATGCGCTCCCGGGTTCGTGACAATGAGAGTTGTGGGAGCACCATTCTTGTACTGAAGTTGTCTGTTTTAGCGCGAGCTGAGAATTGCGCCGACGATCGCCAGACAACCGCCCACAACTGTTGCGGTAGTAACAACCCCTAAACCAAGAGTCCCCAGTAGAGCCATGGCAACTAGTGGGGTAAGGAATGCCATGCTAGATATCGTAGCTGTGGCACCTTCTCGTGTTGCTTTGTCCCAAAGAATGTTCGCGATCGTAAATGGCCCTACTCCCATCAGTATGATAGCAATCCATTCGATTGCCGAGGGCGAATATAGCGGCTCAAAAATGAAATGTGCTGCCATCGCGCCAAACCCAGCAAGCCCAAGAGACGGGCCAACAACATCAATTTCAACACGCGCCAGAGACCTAACAACTGAATAGACTGCGAACGTCAATGCGCCACAAGCACCAAGAAAAACACCGTAAAAATCAAATCCGGTACCCATCTGCGGTGACAAGGCAACAGCAACACCGCAAAACCCTGCAGTAACCCCCAGCGTTTGGCGGCGTGACGGAAAACGGCGATGAATAACCGACGCCAACGCAACTAAGAAGACGGGCCATAAATAGTGCACAACATTTGCTTCGGCAGGGCCAATTCTGGCAATAGCCAATAGATAAAATGCATTATTCCCCATCAGGCCAAAAGCCACGAACAACAGTGTTGGCACCTCAATCGAGGTAAATTCTTTGATTTCGTTTCGAAACACCGCACGGAAAAGCATAAATGCAAACCCTGCAAGCGCCGACAGACCAAGAACAAGAAAAGGAGGGGCGTTAAAGACAAGCGTTGCAAGTGCTGGCCAACTGGCCCAAAGGACTACAGCACCACCTACTAAAGCATAGGTCTTTGCATTTGGTCCCATGTTGAATGCCTCACGCAAGACGTCCCAAATTTTTGCCAACAATGAATGAACGAGGTGGAGTTGTGCTCTTTCGATTTCCAATACCTCAAACTCGACAGCTTATAGTTGAAAATGCCCGAAAACGCTCTATATTACAAGGCTTTGATCGTAATTCTTGAAAATCTTCTGATCGATTGATGGCGGGTCATCTCTGGACACAATTGTTCTGCGAGGGCCGCACGGGCGTAACATGCTCGAAGCCGCATATTTGGGCGGCTTTTCGCCAACGGAACCATTAAAACGGGACTGTTGCATTAATTGGTTTACCGAAAATGTGAAAATCGATCATTTCTACCTTTTGCTGTTACGATACGTTCCTGATCTCTTGCAGATTTTGTTTAATCGGGGCTCCCGACAGACCTTAGTTGCAAGGCATTCTGAAAGCGGAAGGGCGGACGAAGCGCTCTTTCGCTGGGGGTGCGCCAGTATCCGGTTTTCTAGGGTGGTCCATCCAGCGGCATTGTGATCTGCTTCGGCGCACAGGAGGCAGGCATGTACACAATCGTCAACGGAGCACGCATCTATTTCGACGTCGATGGCGAAGGGCTAGCACCCGACGGAGCAGTGATGCGGGAGAAACCAACCGTTGTTATGGTTCATGGCGGCCCAGGCGCAGATCACACCGTTTCAAAGCCATATTTCAGCCAGCTCACAGATATTGCACAGGTGGTTTTCTATGATCATCGTGGGAATGGGCGCAGCTCCGGGGAGGATCCCAATGAATGGAACCTCGCACAATGGGGCGATGATTTGCGCGGTCTGTGCGATGCTTTAGGGATCGAGCGCCCGATTGTCGTCGGGACGTCGTTTGGTGGCTTCGTTTCACTGGCTTATGCAACCCGCCATCCCGATCACGCTGCGGGTCTCGTGTTGATCTCGACCGCAGCCAAGGTCGATTTTCAGGAAGTCTACCAAGCCTTCGAACGCCTTGGCGGTCCTGAGATCGCAAAAATCGCGCAGGACTACTGGGACAATCCGACGGACAAGGGAAGAGCGCTCTACCGAGACCGCTGCACCCCGCTCTATCAGCGCAGCCTATCTGTATCCACGGACTGGCTGTCCCGCGTCCTTTGGCGAAACGAAACGGCGCTGCATTTCAATGGTCCGCATGCAGAGCATGGGCAGATGGATTTCCGAGGAGACCTGCATCGGATTGCCTGTCCAGTTCTTCTTATGGTCGGTGAAGAAGATCCAATTACGCCGCCGGTGTTTTCGGAGGTTATCTCCGACAGCCTGCTCAAGAGCTAATTGACTTATCATCGCTTTGCAGATTGTGGGCACGGCGTTATATGGACCTGTCACGCTTTTGTGCCGCTCCACGTGCTCGTTTAAGCCACCTTGCGTTCGAAAGCGACGGGGCTTTTCCAGCCCAGAGCTGAGTGTCGGCGTCGCGGGTTATAGAACCCGTTTATGTATTCGAAGATCGCCATC
>CALHHQ010000184.1 GCA_938030645.1 uncultured Rhizobiaceae group bacterium | reverse complement strand
AATATGCCAGGGGCCACACCTTTGCCAACCGTGAAGTCCACACAACCTTTTTGAGATAGAACGCCGCCATCTTCGACGGGACATAAGGTTGTGTTCAATTCTTCCAACGAACAGTCAGGTCCATGCATTCCCGCAACATCGGGAACCAAACCTGTGGCGTTGGCGATGCAGGTCATTTCCACCATGGTTTTCGAACCGTCGACAAACTCGACCAACATGCGAGGGTTCATGTTTCGACGTTCCGCTTCTGCGCGATAATCGTCCGGTACAGCGTCAATATTGAAGGCGTTGTTTTTGCCCTTACCAGCGGCCACTACTGGATAACCGAGAGCTGTCACAAAATCATAGAGTTCCATCACTGAGCTTGGTTCATCACCAGCGCCAACGGTATAGACCAACCCTTTTTTGGCAGCAATGTCCTGCAATATAGCCCCGACGGTGACATCAGCCTCAACATTCATCATGACCAGATGTTTGCCTGCCTCTAGCGTGGCTTGGCCGATTTCAGCACCAGCTTCAGGGCTTCCAGTTGCATCGATCACTACATCTACGTTGTCGTGGGTAATCGCATCAAATGTGTCTTGAACAATGGGGATGCGTCCGCCTTCAAAAGCCTGTGAAATTTTGGAAGCCGTGTCGCAAACAACGCCCATATCAGCATCATAACCAGCAATCTCGATTGCCTTGGGCGCATTGACCAAACGACGATCGACAATTGAACTCACAACCATGCCAGGCATTTGCTTGATGGCCGTGACAAGGTCTGTGCCCATTTCACCAGAGCCGACGATGCAAGCCCGGACGGGATTTCCTGCATCGGCACGTTTCGCCAAATCGGCTGCCAATCCGTTGGCCGCAATTTTGGGATGAGATGGCACTCGTGAGTCGCTCAAAACTGTCACTCCGTTCAAGTCAGCTAAAACAAAAGCCGCACAATCTGTTCGATTGCGCGGCTTAGACTGTTGTTCAAATTGTAACGCAATTTACGCTTTGCGGAAGAACTGCCACAACGCAGCGACCAAGCTGGAAGCCAATGCAATTTTCAAGAGATCAGCCAGAATGAAAGGCTGAACACCAAACATGAACGCTTTATCGGCGCCAATGAGTGTTGCCAACCAAGCGAAGCCAAGAGCAAAAATCACCACATCAGCTACCAGCATGGCCCCAGCCATTTTGAATGGATTTTTGCTCCTACCCTTATCGGCAGCCCAACCCACGATGAAAGCTGCAACAATAAAACCGACAAGATAGCCAGCAGTCGGCCCCATGAAATAAGCGGGACCAGCAGCTTCTTTAGTAAATACCGGCAGGCCTATGAAACCTTCGGCAAGGTAAAGCAGGATCGTCGCTACAGCCAATTTACGGCCAAATGCGGCTGCGATTGCAAACAGTGCGAGTGTTTGCAGGTTCATTTCCACTGGATAGAACGGTACTTTAATCTTCGCTGCAATCGTCATCAACACCGTTCCTAGAACTGCCAAAACAACATATTTGATCGCTTTGTTAGCGTTTTCAGACACCAGATGAGTTTCGGCGAAAGATGCGGATGACGTGTTCATGAACTTAAAACCTGTTTTGTTGAAACGGCTGCAGAGCAACCTTTGTTCAATCTATATTGACTCCCAGCGCAGGTAACAAGAAGTTCACGCCAAGCAATGCACAATTTTGATGGGATTCCCCGCCATGGCCGGTCCAAACTTCCGAACCGGATTTGATCCGCGCTATAGTGAAGCCGTTGCGATGGTCGATGGCATTGCGCGGATGACGGTGAACAATCCCTCGCCATTCACATTTCATGGTACCAACACTTACTTGTTAGGTACAGAAAGTCTTGCGATTATCGACCCCGGGCCAGACGACAGCGAACACTTGGATGCTTTGGTCAAAGCCATCGATAACCGACCGGTGAGCCACATTGTGGTGACCCACACCCACGTTGACCACTCTCCATTGTCTCGACGATTGCAGGATATCGTTGGTGCTCCAATTGTCGCTGAAGGCCCACACCGCGCAGCCCGGGCGCTTAACCTTGGCGAGGTCAATGCGCTTGATGCGAGCGGGGATGATGAATTCCGACCGGATATCAAAGTATCTGACGGTGATATTATTGAAGGCCATGGCTGGGCTTTGACCTCACATTTCACACCGGGCCATACAGCCAATCACATGGCATTTTCATTGAATGACACAGACTATTTGTTTTCGGGCGACCACGTTATGGCTTGGGCCACCAGTATTGTTGCTCCACCAGATGGATCTATGAAAGACTATATGGCGTCTTTGGACGTGCTTCTTGCACAACCGCAACAAACCTATTTTCCAGGCCACGGGGGGCGGTTAGAAAATGCTCATGCATTTGTTCGCGCTTTACGCGCCCATCGGAAAATGAGGGAAAAGGCAATCTACGAACAGGTGAAAGCAGGAAAGTCCACGATTCCCGATATGGTCGCCGTTATTTATCGCACAACCGACAAACGCCTACATGGAGCAGCGGGATTGTCGGTCTTTGCACAATTGGAAGAATTGGTCGCGAGTGGCGCAGTCA
The DNA here is from genome assembly GCA_938030645.1 of uncultured Rhizobiaceae group bacterium. Classification (GTDB taxonomy): domain Bacteria; phylum Pseudomonadota; class Alphaproteobacteria; order Rhizobiales; family Rhizobiaceae; genus Pseudahrensia. The sequence goes on along the minus strand of CALHHQ010000184.1, from coordinate 3,381 downwards.
AAACAGATGGTCCACCTTCACTTGAAGGAAACTATTATGTGACGACCTAAGTGCCTTCGCCCAAACCTTGCAGCGTTGTGTCTAATTCGGACATAAAATCGATGATAATGGACGCGTTGGCACCCAGATCATGCGGTCCCCAACGAGAGCTGGAACGCATATCCACCAAGGTGCCCTCTTCTTCCTCAATCAATCTGATCACCACATCACTTTCAAATCCGAACAAAAAAGAAGACGCAACTGCCTCCACGTAACGCTCTTGTTGCGCGTCATCTGAATCATCACCCGCACGGCCCACAGGTGAAATCTGCTCACTTTCGAACGTTTCAGTCGATGGCGTGACTTGAATGCGTTTTGCCGGACGATAATTCGGCAGGGTTAAGCGCAGTGGCAATCCATCAGAACCCTTGGTCGGCTTTGCAACTAGGCCAGACCCCTCATCATCAATTGGGGCTTTGCCTTGCTCGGAATTGGTGGTCAAAATTGTCCAATCTTTCTCACCAATCAACTCAACCACGGCTTTGAAAACACGAGCCTCGCCGAGCGGATAACGTCGTGCCGAAATTTTTGGATAGGCACGCAATTGCAAATCTCTGGCTTGATCGGAAGGTGCTTCAATTCCGTTCATATTGTCGTTGCGAAGCTCTAAAACAGTGTCGTATGCGGGAGCATCTTCCAAGTCGGTGGAGATATCATACAGAGGCGGCAATAGTAGCGATTTTCCGCCAAAATATAAAAACGGCAAAATAAGCAAAACTGCAATGAACATGCCTTGCGCTGAATTGAGCCCGGCCTCATGACCATTGTTCCAAAGGTCTAAAAAGCCCCGAATTCCAAGCGCGAGAGCCGCCACCAATATCAAGACGCCCACGCCGAGCATCCAGAACACAGGAATCGTTTCGATATTGCCCGTTCTGTGCGCCAACACCACAATCACAAAATATGGAATGGCGAAAAAAGACAAACGTTTGCACCACACTCCCGCATTGGAGCGCGGCCTTTCAATGCGAGCCAGTCTCTCATCAATTGTTGTCATACTGTAGCGGCTACCTCAGCAGTAAATGAACAGCAAGCTTATTAGGCTGTTGGCAATACATAGTCTGAAAATTGCTGACGCAGTTCCATCTTCTGAATTTTGCCAGTTGCCGTGTGCGGGATTTCGTCCACAAAGGCAACATCATCAGGCATCCACCACTTGGCAATTTTGCCTTGCATGAATTCCAGGATGTCACTTGCTTTGGGGTCTTTGCCCTCTTTGCGCACGACAATCAAAAGCGGACGTTCATCCCATTTGGGATGTACAATCCCGATCACCGCAGCCTCCTGAACATCAGGATGACCAACAGCGAGGTTCTCTAAATCGATTGTGGATATCCATTCACCGCCTGACTTGATCACATCTTTTGCGCGGTCAGTGATCTGCATGTAGCCATTTTCATCAATATGAGCGACATCACCCGTATCAAACCAGTTCTCTTCGTCAAAGTTTTCTGCACCAGCGCCGCCGTAATAGGCTTTGGCAACTGCAGGCCCCCGGACTTTTAGACGGCCAAACGTTTCACCATCCCAAGGGCGGTCTTCATTTTCGTCACCAGTTACCTTCATCTCCACACCAAATGGTGCGTAGCCCTGCTTCTCTTGAATATCGAGACGATCATCTCCTTCCAAGGATGCATATTCTGGTTTCAATGAACCAAGTGATCCGAGAGGGCTCATTTCAGTCATGCCCCAAGCATGAACAACTTCAACACCATAAACATCTTGGAACTTCTGAGTCATGGCTCGCGGACACGCTGAACCGCCAATCACGACCCGCTTGAGGTGAGGAAGCATTTTTCCTGTTTCTTCCAAATAGCTCAACAGCATCAGCCACACCGTCGGCACTGCCGCCGTGAACGATACTTTTTCAGTGTCCAACAATTCGTAGATCGAAGCGCCATCCATCATGCCACCTGGATTGACGACTTTCGCGCCAGTCAAAGGTGCTGCCATGGCAATTCCCCACGCATTGGCGTGGAACATAGGAACAACAGGCATTATGGATTCATTGCATGAAATATCGAGCGCATCTGGCAGGCTGGCAATCATTGCATGAAGCACATTGGAGCGATGGGAATAGACCACGCCCTTTGGGTCGCCTGTCGTGCCTGATGTATAACACATGCCAGCAGCGGTGTTTTCATCAAACTCTTTCCACTTGAAATCTCCGTCAACAGACGCCACCCAATCTTCATAGCAAACGAGATTAAGTCTGCTGTCTTTCGGCATATGTGCCGCATCCGTCATGACCACAATCTTCTTGAGAGAAGTAACCTTATCGGCAACCGCTTCAACGATGGGCATGAAAGTCAGATCAACGAATATGGCCTGATCTTCTGCGTGATTCATGATCCACGCGATCTGCTCTGGGAAAAGTCGTGGGTTCAGTGTGTGATAAACTGCGCCGATACCCATGGCGCCATACCAGACTTCCATGTGACGCGCTGTGTTCCAGCCCAAAGTGGCAATGCGATCTCCTAATTTGAAACCATCGCGTTCTAGAGCTTGCGCAATCTTTTTCGCACGCAAGTGGATTTCTGCGTAGTTGGTTCTAACGATTGGCCCTTCAACAGAGCGGGAAACCACCTCTCGTTTGCCATGTTGCGCAGCTGCGTAGTCGAGAATTTTGTGGCACAGAAGTGGCCAGTCTTGCATAAGTCCGAGCATATTACCTCCCAAATGGTTGGCTTATTATTGGGCTATCCCGCGCGTTGGGTAAAGACCGGAAAACGCAAATCGCCCGTGAGAAATGATTCCATGCGCTGCCCAAATCTGGCCACTGTTCCCATACAGTTTTTCAAGCGGGAGTTGGGACAACTTATTGGAGTTCCAGATGGCTATGAGTTTCGAGTTAGAGACCCAAACTGCGCCTAAAAAACAAAATGAAAATTTATCTTCGAGAACTGAATTGGATCGCGATTTTTCTCTGGAGATCGCCGAGCTGGAAATTGTTCTCGAAACAAAGTGCGATACCGATCTGAGTTTTGAAAATGCTTTACGAAGTGCACTCGGCGCAACTGGAAACAGTTATCTCTTTCCCTTTCCCGCAAACAATTTTCACCAAGAAGCGACACACGTGGCAGCGGTGCGAATCAATGCTCTTGATGAAGCCACAGTGGCCTATGTTTACGAATTTGAAGATGATGGAAAACGCGAATTCAGATTGGCATCGGCTGAGAACTTGCCTGAAGACCTGTTGGTCTTCGCCGCAAATTATGCTGCGTTGATCGTCGCTTTGCGTCCCATGGTAAAAACACCACATCGTGGGCTCATGCATTGAGCAATTGATTCCGTTTGCCCCTCTAACAGGTGCGAATTAAACGATTTTTGCTTGCTAGGCGG
>CALHHQ010000183.1 GCA_938030645.1 uncultured Rhizobiaceae group bacterium | reverse complement strand
TGCCACATCATACCAAACCAACCCGGTTTGCCCGATGTCCAGTGGGCTGGCCTGCGCACCAACCTCAGTTTGAAATGCTTGTCGTAGGAGGTTGGAGCTTTCTGGGATATCGCTGATCAAAACATCTTTGTCGGTGCGTCCGCGCGCATCAATGGCTTCAATCGTGCGCGCTTTTAGATTGAGTTTCGCCGCAATGTCTTCAAGAGAAGTGCCGCCCGCTCGCATGTCTTCGATCTGTTCTTGCACAGTGTTTAAATCATCAGCCGCCTTGCGGAAGGCCAGTTCGCGTCTGATTTCGTCCTTCACTTCTTCCAAAGGCGTTGTTTTGGTCTCTTGGATTTCTGTAACGCGAGCGAGGGTGTGGCCAAATGGTCCTTCGATGACATCACTCACCTTATTGAGTTCCAAGGCAAATACCACGTCGCGCAACGCTTCAGGAACGTTGGCTTTGATTAACAACCCTAGATCCGCATCAGACAATTTGGTGCCGTTCTCTTCCAGAACAGTTTCAAATGTTGATCCTTCAGACAAAGATTTTTTTGCAGCTTCTGCAGTCGCCTTGTCCTTAAATATCACTTGCTGAACACGACGTTTTTCCGCTGTTACATAGGACTGTTTGCGTGCCTCATAATCAGCGGCGACATCTTCATCTGACACCTTGCTTTCATCCGCTAGGTCCTTTGGCTCCAAGGAAAGAATGCCCAGTTTACGGTATTCAGGCGCGGCATAGGATGCCTTGTTGTCTTCAAAATGCTTCTTCAGTTGCTCATCGGTGGCAGTCGCGGGCTTTCCAGCTTGTTCAGGCGTCACACGCAAATATGAGAACTTGCGTTCTTCATTCAAAAACGCGCCCATTCCGTTTTTGAAAACGTTTGGCACCACATCGCCATTGGCCACGGCTTCAGTGATCTGCTGACGCACAGCAGTGGAGTTTTGTAAATTGATGAAGTCGGCTTCCCGCATGCGTGCATTTTGTAAGGCGCTTGTGAATCGGCTCGTGCTGAATGCACCGGTACTGTCTTGAAACGCTTCATTGTCTGCAATCATGCGCGCAAGCATTGATTCTGACAAAGACATGGAATTCACTCTGGCGAATTCGTCCAGCGTCGCAAAAGAAATGACGGATCCGAGCGCTTGATTGGGTATGCCAAATGCCTGCGCCTCAGCGCGAGTGAAGGCGCGCCCAAATCTTTGTTGCATGGCATTCAGGCTTTGATTGTAGCTTGAAAGAAATGCATTTGCCCCCACTGTTGTACCACCAACCTCGGCGACAGTGTAACCTCCCGCACCGCCATGACCGCTTTGGTCTGCGGTTCCCCACAACGCAAAACTGCCGACCAAAAGCAAAAAGAGAATTTTGGCGGTCCAGCCTTTGATAAAGGTTCTAAGAAGTGAAAGCATGGATGCAGATCCTGTGGGGCGCAAAACGCGGCGGATGGAATGAACGCAACATAATGATGCGTATTGCAAGCGGCAAGCGCATTTGCTTGCGATAACGTTGATTTTAAGTTCATCGAGGCTTAGTCACGCCTTAGATTAATTTATATCGAAAGAGTGTCCCATGACGCCCGACATCAAACCCCTGGTTGCAGGCAACTGGAAAATGAACGGACAACGCGACCAGCTGGACCAATTGGCGTTGATGTCAAAGGGGGCAGACGCTGAACTTTCCCAAAAGCTAGACATAGTGGTTTGTCCTCCAGCAACACTTTTATATGTCGCGACTGCGTTGGCAGAGGACACGGGTCTGAAAGTTGGAGCACAGGACTGCCACGCCAATGCATCGGGCGCGCATACTGGTGATGTGTCAGCAGAGATGATTGCCGACTGTCTAGCAGAATATTGCATTGTTGGTCATTCGGAGCGGCGCACCGACCATGAAGAATCAAATGCAGATATCCTGGCAAAGACACAGGCCTGCTGGCGCGCGGGTTTGAAGGCAATTGTGTGTATTGGTGAAACCGAAGCTGAATACGATGCGGGACAAGCAGAAACCGTGTTGTCGTCACAGTTGGCGGGATCTTTGCCTGAAGGGGCAACCGATCAGAACACAATTGTTGCTTACGAACCTGTATGGGCGATTGGGACAGGCAAAACACCCAGCCCAGAAGACATTAAGGCCATTCACGAATTCCTGCGCAATGAATTGATCGAACGTCTTCATGGCCCCGGTGAACGTATGAAAATTCTCTATGGTGGATCCGTTAAACCTTCAAATGCTGCTGAAATCTTGATGATCGAGAACGTCGATGGCGCATTGGTGGGCGGCGCAAGCTTGAAAGCTGAAGATTTGCTCTCCATATGCGAAGTCTATCGCAAGGTTTAAGTCGACCTCGCGAACCGATTCTAAAAAGCCTCACGCGTTCTTACCCTTGGCAAGAAAACATGTTTGAGTTAGGACACGCCAAACCCGTTTCCTGAACCGAAAAATGTTCAAGGAATTTTCAGGAAGTTATCTATGACCACCGTATTAATCGTCGTTCACATTATGTTGGTGCTTGCACTGATCGTGTTGGTGCTTTTGCAGCGCTCTGAAGGCGGTGCATTGGGCATTGGCGGCGGCGGTGGAGGCGGCGGTGGCGGCTTCATGTCTGCACGTGGCGCGGCAAACGCTTTGACCAAGACAACTACGATTCTCGCAGCTGGCTTTTTCGCCACTTCGATTGCTCTTGGCGTGATTTCCCAAGGCGGAAGCCGCACGGGCAACGTCATTGAACAGTTGGGTAATCAAACAGGTGTTCCAACTGGCGAAGGTTCCGATGCTGGAACCGCTGCTCCTTCTGCAGGTAGTTTGCTTGAAGATCTGGAAAGAGAAGGTCAGCCAATCGCACCGACAACGGGCGTGCCGACTACTGAGTAAGCGGCGATCGACCGAATTGCACCTGGGTTGATGAATATCCGTGTGCATAAATCAAAGATTTGAAAATTTTGGTTTGTGTAACGGCTAATAGGCGTTAAGGGTCTAATCCCATGGCGCGATATGTTTTCATTACCGGCGGCGTGGTTTCCTCACTTGGCAAAGGCCTTGCATCGGCAGCTCTCGGCGCACTTCTTCAGGCACGGGGCTACAAAGTCCGGTTGCGTAAACTCGACCCCTATTTGAATGT
>CALHHQ010000182.1 GCA_938030645.1 uncultured Rhizobiaceae group bacterium | reverse complement strand
GAAGCCTTGGCCGCCATGCGAAAAAATATGTACGGCGGAAAGATCTTCACGACCATCCAGAATATCTGCAATTTGTTCCACACCATCGGACTGCAGGTCCAAAATATGCACTTCAACATCAGGATCCAAATCGCTGAGCAGTTCACCAATGTTTTCAACATTGCCGTCAATGAAAACAACATCTTTGGACAGGTCACGTTGGGGGGCGGGAACGTGACCTTCCATTGCCATTTCTTCAAGGGCAGAGTTTGCGGCTTCATTAGCATCAGCTAGATCGGAATGGGTGGCGCTTTCGGCCATGTCGGCTGCGGTTTGAACACCTGCGGCATCGAGCAAAACACGAGGTTCAAGAACCCGCATTAAAGGCTTGTCCGCCTGTGGTTCCATCACAGTCGTTTTGCTTCTTTTGAAGACTTTTCCAAATGCAGAAAGCATCGGCCACCCCTATTTTGGTGGACCTCAAACAGCTTCGCGAAAGGCTGAATTCAGAACACCATTGTTCACAAACTGATTCCCTGCAGAGATCAGAAAGTTAATTTTGCGGGTGACATGGTTAATGTGACGTTAATTTTCACCTTTTACCGAGTCACTTGGTTAAGGATTGCCCCTTGTTGAATAAGGCATTTTAGCAAAATTTAGCACTTTTCGGCCGGACAATTTATTAACGCCGATATTCAATCAATTGGCATTTGGGAACAAATATCCAATCGCCAACGCCATTGCTATAACGAGTATTAAATAGGCATAGCGGCGATGCATGAGCAGTTCTCTCTCGGCTTAACAGCTGCAAAATAGTGCTTGATGTAACTTACAGCAGATTATACAGCCTGCCTATCATGAGCAATATCACACAGAACTCCACTTCCCAAAGCAATGTCGCTCCCGCTTATCGGGTTACAGCGCTTTACAAATTCGTGTCGCTACCAAAACCAGTGATCTATCGAGATGAGTTGCTCAACATTTGCAAAAGCAATGATGTGATGGGAACTATTTTACTGGCGCAAGAGGGTATTAACGGCACGATTGCAGGTCCAGCACACGGTATTGAAACTGTGCTAAATTGGTTGCAAGGCCACGAGCCTTTTGCTGATTTAGATTATAAAGACTCATGGGCGGATGAGGCTCCCTTTTACCGCATGAAAGTGCGCATGAAGAAAGAGATCGTGACGTTGGGTGTTGAAGGCATTGACCCGAGCCAGCAAGCGGGCACCTATGTGAAACCCGAAGACTGGAATGATCTCATTGCTCGAGACGATGTCATCGTCGTGGACACTCGCAATGACTATGAAGTCGCTATTGGAACCTTCAAAGGCGCAGAGAACCCGGAAACAACTAGCTTTCGTGAACTGCCCCAATGGGTGGAAGAGAAATTAGAAGTACAGCCTGACACCAAAATAGCGATGTTTTGCACCGGCGGAATACGCTGCGAAAAATCAACAGCCCTTCTGCGCACGCGCGGATATGACAATGTGTTTCACCTCAAGGGTGGCATTTTGAAATATCTTGAAAACGTTCCCGAAGACGAAAGCCTGTGGGAGGGCGAATGTTTTGTTTTCGACCAGCGCGTTTCTGTGAAACACGGGCTGGAGCCTGGGAATTACGATATGTGCCACGGCTGCCGCATGCCCATTCGTGAGGAAGACAAATCGCACCCGAATTATGCTGAAGGCATATCTTGTCATCACTGTCATGACAAAATGTCAGATTCCCAACGGGCCCGATATGCTGAACGTCAAAAGCAAATCGATTTGGCTAAAGCACGCAATGAAAACCACATTGCTGCCGATGTTCAGGCCGCAAAACAAGCCAAGCGCGCAGAAAAAGATGAGCAGCGCGAGCGCAGCGGAGAGTGATTGCACGTCAAACCTTCGAGAAATCTAGCGGTCACTCGTCTTCCATCTTGGATTGATCCACGGTTCAAGATTTGACTTTGGCAATGGAGTTTTTCCCAAAATATGATCGGACGCTTTTTCTGCCGTCATGATCGCCGCGCCATTTAGATTTCCATTGGTGATGCGTGGAAATATTGACGTATCTATGACGCGAAGACCTTCAACCCCAATCACACGGCATTCGGGATCAACCACCGCGAATGGATCATCCACAGCTCCCATTTTGGCAGTGCCACAAGGATGATAAGCGCTTTCAGCATGTTCACGAATGTGATCGTCCAGTTCTTCGTCCGTTTGCACATGGGCGCCTGGAGAAATTTCCTTGCCTCTGAATTCATCAAATGCAGCTTGGGCAAATATGTCCCGCGTCAGGCGAATTCCATGACGAAAGTCAGTCCAATCATCTTCGTGGCTCATATAATTGAATTTGATTTTTGGACTGTCTTTTACATCATTGGAAGCCAAGCGAATTGTGCCCCTCGACTTAGATCGCATTGGCCCCACATGGGCCTGAAAGCCATGGCCTTCTGCCGGTGCTTTTCCATCATAGCGAATGGCGACGGGCAAAAAGTGAAACTGAATGTCGGGATAATCGACGCCCGCTTTTGAGCGCACAAAGCCTGCGGACTCAAACTGGTTTGAAGCGCCTAAACCCGACTTCAAGAACAACCATTGAGCGCCAATCAACGCCTTTGAAAATAGATTGAGTTTTGAATAAAGCGTGATGGGCTGTGTGCAAGCTTGCTGAATATAGAGTTCCAAATGATCTTGCAGATTTCCGCCTACGCCCGGTCGATCAGCAAGAACTTCAACTCCGTGTTCCTGCAAATGATCCGCTGGACCAATGCCCGATAACATCAACATTTTAGGTGTGTTGATGGACGAAGCTGCCAAGACAACTTCTTTGCGCGCGCGAACTCGTTCCACACGGTCACCACGCGTGATCTCTACACCAACGGCTTTCTTGCCTTCAAAAATAACTTTGTTGGCAAAGCATGACATCATACGCAGGTTTTGACGTTTCAATGCAGGCTTCAAATAAGCGTTTGCCGCAGACCATCTTCGACCTTCGTGGATGGTTTGCTCCATCGCGCCGAAGCCTTCTTGCTTCAACCCGTTGTAATCATCTGTGATTTCAAATCCGGCTTGTTGTCCCGCTTTTACAAAGGCATGAAACAGCGGGTTTTCGCGTGGACCGCGACCAACATGCAGGGGGCCATCTGTTCCTCGCCCCTCGCCTTCCGCACCGCCATGGGAAGTTTCGGCGCGCTGGAAATAGGGTTGTACATCGGCATAGGACCAGCCCTGTGCTCCGACTTCATCCCAATGGTCAAAATCCTTCGCGTGGCCGCGCACATAGACCATGCCGTTGATCGAAGATGATCCGCCAATGACCTTACCGCGCGGCGTTGCCATTTTGCGGTTGTTCAAATTAGGCTCCGGTTCGGTGCCAAATCCCCAGTCATACATGGACATGTTCATGGGATAAGAAAGCGCGGCAGGCATTTGGATTAAGGGACCCATATCGGTGCCGCCATATTCCAGCACCAAGACATCGTGCTTGCCATCTTCTGACAATCGTGCGGCTGCAACAGAGCCTGCAGAACCAGACCCGACAATCACGTAATCCGCTTCTTGAACGAACTCCAGATTTTCAATTCCGTGGCTCATGTCTTGTTGTCCTCAAAACGCGGATAGCGAGCTGCACCTTCCAAAACATTGAGGTCTTTGTGGTTGCGCATATAACGTTCCGACGCCAATTGAAGGGGCTGGTAATCCCATGGATAATAGTCGCCATTTCGCAGCGCTTCATAAACCAACAGACGTTGCTTTTGGCTGGACATCACATTTTCATTGAATGCGTCAAAATCGTAAGCGCTTTCAACACTGGCTTTCATTTCAGCCAGTTGATCTGCATAGGCAGGGTTTTTGGCCAGGTTGTTCTGCTCTTGCGGGTCGTCTTCGAGGTTGAACAATTGATCAGGATCAACAGGGCAAGTGTTCAATTTAAATGCGCCTTCACGCAGCATCACCATTGGTGAAATAGAACCTTCAGCCGCATATTCTGTGATCACCTGTCGTGGTTCAAACTCTCCGCCCATGGCAGGAACAAGTGAAACACCATCAATATCATTTGGCACCTCACCACCAGCGAGATCAACGAGCGTTGGGAAAACGTCCAAGGTGGAAGACGGTTCGGTGATGGTTGACGGTTTAAAACGGTCCGGCGCGCAGATCATGAGTGGCACACGGGATGAACCTTCGTAAAAGCTCATCTTAAACCAAAGGCCCTTTTCTCCGAGCATATCGCCGTGATCGGAGACGAACATGACAATGGTGTCTTCAGTGAATTCACAAGCATTCAGCGTTTCCAGAATGCTGCCAATATTTTCATCAATGTAAGAAATGTTTCCGAAATAGGCGCGGCGACTGTCGATGACCTTTTGATCAGTGGTGTCAAAGTTTCGCCAGTCGGACATATCCAGCAATCGTTTTGAATGAGGGTCGTGATCTTCATAGGCAATCGTACCCTCTTTTAGCGCAGGCATTTTGTCCTCGGGATATAGATCCCAATATTTTTGACGCGTCACGAACGGATCATGAGGGTGGGTGAAGCTGACCGTGAGGCAAAATGGTTTGGAACGGTCTTCACGGGAAAACTGATGCAACGTTTGCTTGGCAAAGAATGCAACTTCATCGTCATATTCCAACTGGTTGGTGGTTTCAGCCACACCAGCTGTCGTGACGGACCCCAAATTGTGATACCACCAGTCGATCCGTTCATCGGGTTTTGTCCAGTCGGGCGTCCAACCAAAATCAGCGGGGTACACATCAGTGGTTGTTCGTTTCTCAAAGCCGTGCAGTTGATCTGGACCCACAAAGTGCATTTTCCCGGACAGTGCCGTCGTGTAGCCCTGCATGCGCAAATGATGGGCAAAAGTTGGGATGCTGGACGGGAATTCCGCAGCGTTGTCATAGACGCCCGTTCTGGTGGGCAAAAGACCCGACATAAAGCTTGCGCGCGATGGTGCGCATAGGGGCGAGGCACAATAGGTGTTCGCGAAATTCACGCCTTTCTCATAAAGCGCTCGCAGGTTTGGAACATGGAGAAAATCAGCAGGACCATCTTCCCCAAACAAAGTGCCATTGCACTGATCCACCATGAAGATCAGAAAATTAGGCTTTTTCATTTTGATAGCTCATCAGTTGTTGATCGACATATTTTCGCACCGTGGTTATGGCTTGCTCACGCTCAATCAAAGTTGTGTTCAATGCAGTGCGCAACCAAAATCCATCGATTAGAGCTGCCGCGCCTTCGGCTATTTCTACCGCCTGTTTGGGCGTGCAAACTGGTGAAACTGCGAAAATTAAGTTGCTCCGCAATCGTCTAGTATAAATAGAAAGCAGTCGCCGCGATTCATCTGACTTAATCGAACGCACGTAGAATATGAGCCACGCCGCAATCGTAGATTTGTCAAACTGGCGAGGAGAGAAATTTGTCTCCAAGATAGCATCTATTCGTTCGCGCGGCGTGTCACATCGTTTCAAAGAGGCCGCAGATGCAGTACCCAGAAGCACAAGAAGATGCCTCATAGTTTCGACGAAAAGTTCTTCTTTGCTGCCAAAATAGTGGTGAGCCAAACCCGTTGAAACACCCGCTTTACGCGCAATATCACTCACTCGCGCATCGAGGCCGCCATCCTCTGCGAGAGCTTCAATCGTTGCAGTTATAAGCGCTTCGCGCCGAATAGGACGCATTCCAATTTTGGGCATATTCACCTTACTTTCACACTCAGCCTAGTTTTTATTGAACGGTCAATCAATAAAAACTTGACGACTCTGCAAACCTTGTGGAACATTTTGGGGGTATAAATTTCAATTCGCGATTTCACGCGCCATTGATTTTCAAAATCATCTATGACTGATCATGGTCATAAGTTCTGGGAGACATTCATGAAAACGATAGCCAAAATTTCCGCCCTAGCAGTCTTGTTCTCATCTTTATCGGCAACCACTGCCATAACAACCACAACAGCATTTGCTGCCGAAGCCGACAGCTGCAAAGTGGTTCGCTTTTCTGACGTGGGCTGGACCGACATCACCGCCACCACAGCAGCTACATCCGAAGTTCTCAAAGCGCTTGGTTATGAAACAGACGTCAAAGTTCTTGCCGTTCCTGTGACATATCAAGCTTTGGCCAAAGGCGATGTGGACATTTTCCTCGGCAACTGGATGCCAACTATGGAAGGCGACATCAAGAAATATCGCGAAGAAGGTTCTGTCGAAACAGTTCGTGAAAACCTTGAGGGCGCGAAATACACTTTGGCTGTTAACAAAGCAGCGAGCGATGCAGGCCTAAAAACTTTCGCTGATATTGCGAAAATGAAAGACAAGCTCGAAGGCAAAATCTACGGCATCGAGCCAGGCAATGATGGCAACCGTCTGATCCAAAGCATGATCGACAAAGACGCTTTTGGTTTGAAAGGCTTTGAAGTTGTGGAATCCTCCGAAGCAGGCATGTTGGCACAAGCCACACGCGCAACCAAAAAAGGCGAGCCCATTGTGTTCCTCGGTTGGGAACCACACCCAATGAACGCCAATCTAGAAATGTCCTACCTTGAAGGTGGCGATGAGTATTTTGGTCCAAATTTGGGTGGCGCGACTGTCTACACAAATGTGCGCAAAAACTACACGACCGAATGCGGTAATGTGGGCGCGCTGTTGAAAAACTTGAAGTTCTCACTCGCCATGGAAAATGAAATCATGGGTGCAATTTTGAACGACAGCGAGGATCCAAACAAAGCTGCCACAGCTTGGATGAAAAAGAACCCTGACATGGTCATGGGCTGGCTCGAAGGTGTGACCACTCAAGACGGTGGTGATGCGAAAGCCGCAGTTAAAGCTGCCTTGGGGCTTTAAGTTCCGCTGATAGAGTTTCAAAAAGGGCTGGTCAGATGATCAGCCCTTTTTTGATTGCGCAGAACAGTTTAGGGGACAGAAATGGAATGGCTTGAAGACAATAAAATTCCCATTGGCAAATGGTCCAAGACTGTCGTTGATTGGCTGACTGAGAATGCAACGCCTTTTTTCAGCGCCATCGAGACAGTTCTCGAAACCATCATCAAAGCCTTGTTGGCCGTTTTTCAATATCCCCCTGCATTTGTAGTCATTCTTGTCGTTTGCGCTTTGGCTTGGTGGTTCAAGCGTTCACTTCCATTGGTGATCTTCGTTGCACTCGGCATGTTGTTCATCGTGAACCAAGGCTATTGGGAAGAAACAACGGAGTCTTTGACCTTAGTGTTGGCATCCGCGCTCACGTGTATGGTCATTGGCGTTCCAATAGGAATTTTTCTTGCGCACCATCCACGTGCTTATTCTTTGGCGCGGCCTGTCCTCGATCTTATGCAGACGTTGCCAACATTCGTTTATCTCATTCCCGCGATCATTTTCTTTGGTATTGGTATGGTGCCTGGTTTGGTCGCCACAGTTATTTTCGTCATACCCGCTCCCATCCGGCTCACCCAATTGGGTATCTCATCGACACCCAAAGCGATGATTGAAGCTGGGCAAGCATTTGGCGCTTCGTCCCAACAACTGCTTTGGAAAGTTGAACTTCCTTCTGCACTTCCGCAAATCATGGCGGGGCTGACGCAAACTATTATGCTATCGCTTTCCATGGTCGTTATTGCAGCGTTGGTGGGTGCAGATGGTCTTGGTGTTCCCATCGTGCGTGCATTGAATACGGTGAATACAGCACTAGGCTTTGAGGCAGGCTTTGTGATTGTCATTGTCGCCATATTGCTTGATCGCTTGCTCCGCATTGGAGATGCAAAATGAACCCTGCAAGCAAACCCATCGTTCAATTCAAAGACGTTGATATTATTTTCGGCGCCAACCCGAAGTCTGCTCTTGCCATGGTAGATGCAGGAAAGACACGATCCGAAATTCAAGAAGCGACTGGCCAAGTTCTAGGGGTTGCTGGTTGCTCACTCGACGTTCACCAAGGCGAAATTGTTGTGTTGATGGGCCTTTCAGGCTCTGGCAAATCAACACTGCTGCGCGCGGTGAATGGGCTGAACCCCGTCATTCGTGGTGAAGCACTTGTGGCGATGGATGATGAAATGTCAAAATATGCCAACCCCCAGAGTTGCGGCACCAAAGCGCTGCGTGAATTGCGTCAACATCGCGTGGCCATGGTGTTTCAGCAATTCGGCCTTTTGCCATGGCGCACTGTTCGCGAGAATGTTGGTTTCGGACTGGAAATATCCGGAATGGGACCAAAAGATCGTGCCGCCAAGATTGACGAACAACTGAGCCTAGTGGGGTTGGGCGATTGGGGCGACCGGCAAGTGGGGGAACTGTCGGGCGGCATGCAGCAACGTGTTGGCCTCGCCCGCGCGTTTGCAACCGATGCTCCCATTCTGCTTATGGATGAACCATTTTCAGCGCTCGATCCGTTAATTCGTGACAAGGTGCAAGACGACCTCCTTGAACTTCAAAGCAGATTGAAGCGCACAATTATCTTCGTTAGTCATGATTTGTATGAAGCCCTTAAGATCGGCAATCGCATTGCGATCATGGAAGGCGGCCGCATCATTCAAACGGGCACAGCGCAAGAAATTATTCTCAATCCAGCCACAGATTATGTCGCTGAATTTGTCGCACACATGAACCCGCTTTCT
>CALHHQ010000181.1 GCA_938030645.1 uncultured Rhizobiaceae group bacterium | reverse complement strand
ATGCAAGCGGGATTGGAAACAGATGTTCCAATTTTGTCTGTGTCGCTTACGCCGCATCAATATCAGGAAACAGATCATCACAACGCGATTTATCAAGCGCATTTCGTTGAAAAAGGCCGGGAAGCTGCCAATGCAGCATTGAATATGGCTAAATTAAGCGAAGTTGTCCGTTAACCTTGATTTCGAAAATAGTTTCCGTTACGGAAGCTGTTGACTCGCCCTTGAAGCTATTTGAGGGCATACATGTTCTGTTTACTATATTGCCCAATTGAAAACGCGATTGGGTGTTATCGATTTGAAGCGCGTCGGGTTCGGGGAAGAACTTGTTGGGCGACGAGGAGCTTAAGAATGACTGTAATGAATTTGAAATTGGCGGTTGCACTTGGATTGGGCGCAACGGTTGCTCTTTCTGGTTGCACACGCATTGGCGGCGGCGGGCTAAATCAAGGCGGAACTCTGCCAACGCAGCAAAGCACGCCCACATCTTTGACACCGGCACCTACGCCAAAAGTTAGAGAAACGGAATTGCAGCCCGTTAAACCCTCAACACCAACAGTTGAAAAACCTAAAGTTGAAGCGCCAAAGGTTGAGACTCCGAAGGTTGAAGAGCCAAAAATTGCAAAGATTGATCCGCCGAAAAACACGACTCCTGTGACGCGCCAGGCGCTTATTGGGGCTTGGACGGTGAGCACAGGTGGTTCTAATTGTCAGATCTTCCTTGCTTTGACCAAATGGTCCGGTGGTTATCGCGCGGCTTCGCGTGGCTGTTCAGCCGCAGCCATTTCCGATGTGCAAGCATGGGATGTAAAAGGCTCGCAAGTTGTTCTTGTGAACTCATCTGGCGGCACTGCGGCGACTTTGTTTAAGTCTTCAGAAAGTCGTTATGATGGCTCCACAACTGGTGGCGGCGCGATTTCATTCAGCCGCTAACCAAGCGCTGAATGCAATTCTCCAATAAATGATCTTGAATCCCTCATGTCATTCTGCTTTTGAGCGTTTGACATGAGTGATGACATTTCCAGTTCCGACACTGCAAACCAACTTGCCAGCAGCATTGCGGCAGCGGTTCAGGCTGGCGACCTCAAACATGATCCCGCTCAAACTGAGACGATAACTGTTCTAGATGAATTGTTGGAAGCTTTGGCGCGTCCGCAGCCCGCCAACAAGAAAAGCGCGTTGGGCTGGATGTTTGCGCGTAAGCCTGCTCCTGTCATTGGCGTGCCTCGGGGAGCCTATATTTGGGGCGGCGTTGGGCGTGGCAAATCGATGTTGATGGATATGTTTTTCGACCATGCTTCAGTTCAACTGAAAAGGCGGGTTCATTTTCATGCGTTCATGCAAGACGTGCATGGACGAATTCATATCTGGCGGCAGGCGCAGAAAACCTCAAAAGAAAAAAGTGCTGATCCAATTCCGCCGTTAGCCGATGATCTTGCGAAAGAAGTGCGGCTTTTGTGTTTCGATGAATTCGCAGTGACGGATGTTGCGGATGCCATGATATTGGCTCGACTGTTCACTCGTCTGTTCGAGCGTGGTGTCACTGTGGTCGCCACATCGAATGTGGAACCAAAGAATCTTTATAAAAACGGCCTTAACCGTTCCTTCTTCCTACCGTTCATTGAGTTAATCAATGAATCTCTCTCGGTGGTCGAGCTGGCTTCTCCTACAGACTATCGGATGGAAAAGCTAATCAACGGTGACGTCTATATGTCGGGAAAAGGCAGTTCCGACAAATTTGATGTGTTGTGGGACGATATGGTTCAGGGGCTGACGGTTGAGCCCGCCATTGTTGAAAAGGCAGGGCGGAAAATAGAGTTTGCACAGTCATGTGGTGGTATTTTGCGTGCGCATTTTGATGAACTGTGCCGCAAACCACTGGCGGCAGGAGATTATCTGGCGATTGCCGACCGGTTTCACACGCTTGCGCTGGAGGGCATTCCTGTGATGGAACATGCCGACCGCAATGCAGTGAAACGCTTTATTGCTTTGATCGACACACTCTATGACCGTGGCATGGTTTTATTGGCACAAGCAGAAGCGCGACCATCGGAACTTTATCCGGTTGATCATGGTACCGAAGCTTTTGAATTTGACCGCACCATTTCCCGCTTGCGTGAAATGCAAGACGATTCTTGGCTGTCCTCAAAAGGTGGCAATCGAGTTTGATAAGCAGGTAGTTTTCTTACTTTTACGTAAGGTATTTTGAGTGATTTCAACCAAAATTGGCCGTTTTCTCACAAATTCAACCATAGTTGACTTGTCACGGCGCTTTCAAATTGGCAGGGTCTTCGGGATTTTTTACTGGCGGATTTCACGCTAAAATTCTTACGTAAAAGGAAGATAATTCATGGCACGCAATAAGATCGCGTTGATCGGGTCCGGCATGATTGGTGGCACTTTGGCTCATTTGGCAGGCATGAAAGAGCTTGGCGATGTGGTGTTGTTTGATATTGCAGAAGGCATTCCAGAGGGCAAAGCACTCGATATTGCGGAATCTTCTCCCGTTGACGGTTTTGACGTGAAATTGTCCGGCACCCAGTCGTATGAAGCGATCAAAGATGCGGACGTCTGCATTATCACGGCTGGCGTGGCGCGCAAGCCTGGCATGAGCCGTGATGATCTTCTCGGCATCAACCTGAAAGTTATGGAACAGGTTGGCGCTGGCATTAAGAAATATGCTCCAAACGCATTCGTGATCTGCATCACCAATCCGCTGGATGCGATGGTTTGGGCGCTGCAAAAATTCTCCGGCCTTCCGAAAAACATGGTTGTGGGCATGGCAGGCGTTTTGGATTCTTCCCGCCTGAAACATTTCTTGGCTGACGAGTTTGATGTGTCCATCAAAGACATCAACGCATTTGTTCTTGGCGGCCACGGCGACACAATGGTGCCGATTGCCAAATACACGACAATCGCTGGCATGCCATTGCCGGATCTCGTGAAAATGGGTTGGCTCACCAAAGAGCGTATGGAAGAAATTTTCGACCGCACCCGTAAGGGCGGCGGCGAGATTGTGTCTCTGCTGAAAACAGGTTCTGCTTATTACGCACCAGCGGCGTCTGCCATTTCTATGGCTGAAGCCTTTTTGCGTGATCAAAAACGCATTCTGCCATGTGCCGCGAACTTGAAAGGTGAGTACGGCATTCAAGATATGTATGTGGGCGTGCCCGTCATCATCGGTGCTGGCGGTGTTGAGCGTGTGATCGAAATTGAGATGTCGAAGTCAGACGAAAAGGCATTCGGAAAGTCCGCGCAAGCGGTGGCTGACCTGTGCGAAGCGTGTGCCGAGATCGCACCGAATTTGAAGTAGGGGAAGTTAAGTTTGGATTTGAATGAATTCATACGAGACTGGCTCTTGGTGGGAACCGTTTTCACGGTTGTTACTGGAGTTGTTGCCTGCGTAGCACCTTGGTTTCATCAAAACCGAATTCTTTGGTTTGTAGGGGCAATTGCTTTTACGGCCTTGATCCCTCTGGGTTTCAACATGGCAGGTTGGCTTGGTATGTTACCTGACAATTTTTGGTCTATTTGGACACAAGACCTAGGTATTTTCATCCTATTTCCAGCGATCATTTTAACGGCGATCGCAACACTTTCTGCACTTTGGGCAGTCGTCCAAGAAGCTTCAAGACGATACAAAATGAAACGAGTTTAAAATGAACATCCACGAATACCAAGCGAAACAAGTTCTTAAAGGCTTTGGCGCTCCGATTGCGCAGGGCGTTCCGATTATGACGGAAGCTGATGTAGATGCTGCGATTGAGGCATTGCCTGGCCCGCTCTATGTGGTGAAATCGCAAATTCATGCGGGCGGACGCGGCAAGGGTAGGTTCAAAGAATTGCCGGAAGATTCAAAAGGTGGTGTGCGTCTTGCATTCTCTCCCGATGAAGTGCGCAGCCATGTGAAAGAAATGCTCGGCAACACACTCGTCACTGCGCAAACTGGCCCTGCTGGCAAACAAGTGAATCGTCTGTATTTAGAAGATGGTGCGGATATTGATCGCGAACTCTATTGCTCCATTCTCGTGAACCGCGAAACAGG
>CALHHQ010000180.1 GCA_938030645.1 uncultured Rhizobiaceae group bacterium | reverse complement strand
CAATGGTGCGCATGGGTGGCAAATCCGTCTCACACAAATTGCCAGCCACTTGAGACTTGCGCGGACAACGCGTTTGGAACGGACAGCCGCTTGGCGGGTTGAGCGCAGATGGAATATCCCCATCCAGAACGATGTGTTTTTTCTGAACGCTAGTGTCGGCAATCGGAATCGCTGACAAAAGTGCTTCCGTATAAGGGTGATACGGCGGCGAGAAAATATCGTCGGTCGATCCCTGCTCGACGATATGTCCTAAATACATCACTACAACACGGTCTGCGATGTAGCGCACGACTGACAAATCATGGCTGATGAACAGCATTGTCGTTTTGGCTTCACGCTGAATTTCCATCAGCAGTTCGGTGACAGCCGCCTGAACAGACACATCCAATGCAGACACGGGCTCATCGGCCACGACCACTTTGGGTTGACCTGCAAATGCGCGGGCAACACCAATGCGTTGTTTTTGCCCGCCCGACAATTGACGCGGCATACGATCTGCAAAAGCACGAGGCAGTTTTACCAGATCAAGCAATTCCAACATTCTGTTCTTGCGGTCCTCAACAGTGTCGCCGATGCCAAATTTCTCCAGCGTTCGGATAATTTGCGACCCCACAGAATGGCTCGGGTTCAGTGTATCAAATGGGTTCTGGAACACCATTTGCACAGAAGCAACGTCACCTTTTGAGCGGTCGCCGACTTCGGTGTTGCCGATCTCCTTGCCATCGAGTGTGACGGAGCCTTCAGTGGCCGTTTCCAAGCCCAGAAGCACTTTTGCGAGGGTGGATTTTCCGCAACCGGATTCGCCCACAATGGCGACTGTCTCGGATTCGCGCGCGTGGAAAGTAATTTCTTCATTGGCTTTGACAGTTCGTGTGTCGCCACCGCCGAACATTTTGTTTGCAGCAACACTGTAATATTTCTTCAAACCATTAATGTTGAGCACCGTTTTCCCAGGCACAGAAGGTGCTGTGACGACAGGGCGTTCGGGTTCTGCATCCCAATCGATGTCCCCAATGCGCAGGCAGCGAGATTTGTGAAAACCATCTTTGTCCACTGGCTGCATTTTTATCTCGCCAGCGTTGCAAATGCTCTCCACGTATTGATCACAACGCGGACCAAAATTGCAACCGCGCGGTCGGTCCATCGGAAGCGGCAATTGGCCACGAATGGACAAAAGTGGTTTTGAATTTTTATCAGCACCGGGCAGGGGAATAGAGTTGAACAAGCCTTGTGTATAGGGGTGACGCATGCGGTCAAACACATCGTTCACTGTGCCTGTTTCCACGGCTTCGCCTGAATACATGACCGTGATGCGGTCGCAGGTTTCCAGAATGAGGCCCAAATTGTGGGAGATGAACAACATGGACGTACCAGTGGTGCGGCCAAGTTCTTTGATCAACTCAACGATGCCTGCTTCAACTGTCACGTCTAGCGCGGTGGTTGGTTCGTCAAGCAACAAAAGATCGGGCTTTGACAGCAAAGCCATGGCAATCACGATACGCTGTTGCTGACCACCTGAAACCTGATGGGGATAGGCTTCCATGACCCGTTTTGGGTCTGGCAGTTTGACGGATTCAATCATCGCCAAAGCACGATCATAAGCTTCTTTTTCGGAAACGTTTTCGTGGATTAGCGGCACTTCCATCAACTGACGGCCGATTTTCATGGCGGGATTTAAGCTGGCCATGGGTTCTTGATAAATCATCGCGATTTTGGAACCGCGAATATCGCGTAATTCCTCATCGGACATTTCGCCCATATCACGACCTTTGAACTTAATCTTACCGCCAACAATCTGCCCGCGATTGCCCATGTCACGCATAATGCCAAGGGCGACTGTGGATTTACCGCAACCGGACTCACCCACAAGACCCATGGTTTCACCGGGCATGACTTTGCAGGAAAAATCCATCACGGCAGGAATTTCACCTGCACGCACAAAGAAAGAAATGTTTAGGTCTTCAATCTCAAGGATTGGTGTTTGAGCATCATTTGCCATCATATCAATCCTTCAAGCTTTCTTCGCGCAGACCATCCGCCAACAAGTTCAAACCAAGCACCAATGACATGAGTGCCAGTGCAGGTGGAAGCGCTAGGTGAGGGTAGAGCGAAAGCAGTTTGCGCCCTTCGTTAATCGTCATGCCCCAATCAGCACTTTCCGGCGAAACACCAAGGCCAAAGAAACCAAGCGTTCCGAGCAAGATAGTTGTGTAACCAATCCGCAAACAGAAATCGACAATCAACGGTCCACGAGCATTGGGCAGAATTTCCCAAAGCATGATGTACCAAGGGCGCTCGCCACGGGTTTGGGCTGCGGCCACATAGTCTCTTGTTCCAATATCGGATGTGATGCCACGAACGATACGGAACACGGTGGGTGAATTTACGAAAACCACGGATACGAAAATGTTGAGGTGGTTGGGATCCATGTGGAAAACGCCGAGAGGATCGCTGTTGAATGCCAGACCTGAATAGGCCCAAAATCCAATGATCAACGTTATGCCGAGGAAGAGATATAGTTCATCCGGCCGCTCTCTGTATTTGGAATAAAACAGCAGGACGAAGAATACGATTGGGAACAGAAACAGCACCCCAGACAACACCAGTGGAACACCCGTTGATCTGATCTCTGGTGTGACCAAAAGGAAGAACAAGAGGATAACTGGAAACGCCAAAACCATGTTCGCGATGAAGGTCAAAATGGTGTCAGTCTTTCCGCCGAAATAACCAGCCGGCAATCCAAGCGTGATGCCCACCATGAATGCGAAGATTGTCGCCGCAGGAGCAATGATCAAAACTGATTGGCTGCCTTTGACAACTCGACTGAATACATCGCGCGCCAGATTGTCACCACCTAAAAGATAGTGCATTCCTTCAAGGCCACGCACAGGCCAGCCAGGCTTCTTGTTTTTCATTCCTGATACTTGATCGAGCGCATCAAATGTGGCGATTTGATCTGCAAAAATTGCGGTCAGCACCCAGAAGAGAACCAGTATCAGCCCGACAATACCAATTGGACTGTCGAAAAGTTTTCCGTAAAGGCTCAAGCGTTTTTTAAAGATTATCGAAAGAGCTAAGATAACAACAAGACCAATCCACACAGGCGTGAACTGAATTAGAATCTGGCCAATGATTTCGAAGGCTGTAAGACGTTCCATGACTCTGCTCCTCAGTTGACGCTAATGCGTGGGTTGAGGAAGACGTAGCCAATATCTGATATGAGCTGTGTCATGAGCACAACGAACACCGCAACCACCGAAGCGGCCATCATGAGTTCGATGTCGTTGTTGCCGACTGCGGCCACGAGAGTCCAGCCGAAACCTTTGTAATTGAACAAGGTCTCGATAATCACCACGCCAGTAAGCAGGTACGGTATTTGCAACATGATGACGGTAAACGGCGCGATGAGTGCGTTGCGCAATGCGTGTTTTAAAACAACCGCCCCAAAGGTCAGACCTTTCAAACGCGCAGTTCTGATATATTGTTCGGTCATGACTTCTGTCATAGAAGCGCGAGTCATACGAGCAATATAGCCAAGGCCGTAAAGCGCCAGCGCTGCGACAGGCAGAGTGAAATTTTGGAAGGTGATGTTTTCCATCGCCGATTGCGATGTTCCTTTGAACCACTGCAAGCCGCCGAGACGACTGGCAAAAACCACAATCAATATGACGCCCGAAACATATTCAGGCGTGGACGTACTCATAATCGAAAAGGTGGAAAGGGTGCGGTCTGTTTTGGAGCCTTCGCGCATTCCTGCCACAACCCCGATCACCAGTGCGATCGGAACCATTACAATCATCACCCAAAGCATCAGCCACCCGGTGAGCCCTAGTTTCTTAAGAATGACACCGCCAATGGGTTCTTTGAAGACAAGAGAAGTGCCCCATTCTCCCTGCAAGATGCCGCAATATGACGAGGCTTCTTCAGCTGCAACACCGCTCCTGACACAACGTCCCGTGACATTGCCTGTTTCCGGATCAGTGCGCGTCCAGCCCGGCGCCACCCCCAACCATTCGCCGTATCTTTTGAACAGGTTCTGACGATAGCCGTTGTTTTGGAGCCAACTTTCAACCTGCGCATCTGTCATACGCTGGTTGCCTTCACTCTTGGTGAGTTTTTCCAGATTGGGTTCAAGGTTGGTCAGGAAGAACACGATAAGTGTTAAACACAGTGCTGTCAGCAGCATCACCCCGATGCGCCGGATTAAGAAACTAAGCATATCTCTCCCGTTTCGGTCTTGATCGACCTGTGGCGACCTGTTTCGGTCTGCCTTTCGTTGCACATAGTGTCACAAGGCTGTTCGCCAATTGCAAGCCAAGGATTTGTGATTTCCGTGGGCTTCGGTCAAAAAAAAGGGCTGCGCGAGCAGCCCTTTCTCGTTTGATTGTGCAATGGAAGCTTATGCTTTCCAGTAGACTTCATCCGGATGGAACTCGAATGAAATGTGGTGGCCAGCGCCGCCCAAGTTTTTCTTCGTGAAGTTGGTGAGTGTGCGCCAGTATGGCTGAATGGTCACGCCTTCGTCTTGCATGATCTTTTCAACTTTAGCGACCAACTCAGAGCGTTTTGCAACATCAGCAACAGCCAAAGCTGCTGTCAAAGTTTCATCAAACTCTTTGTTAGAGAAACCAGCTTCGTTCCATGCTTCGCCTGAACGGTAAGCCAAGGCCAGAACCTGAACACCCAAAGGACGGTGGTTCCAGTTGGTTGATGAGAACGGATACTTCGCCCAGTCGTTCCAGAATGTTGATCCTGGCAACACTGTCCGCTTCACTTTCAAACCAGCTTTGCGCATTTGGTCAGCCACAGCATCTGTAGTGTCTTTGCGGTAACCTGCGTCGATTGAAATGAGCTCATGCTCATAGTCAGCCATGCCAGCTTCAGCCATCAAAGCTTTTGCGCCTGCTGGGTCAAATTTCACATCGCCGATATCTTTATAATCGGGGTGCATTGGACCAACGTGGTGGTTTTGCGCAGTGATACCGAGGTTATTCATGCCCAATTCGAGGCAGACCTTGTTGTCTACGGCCATTTGGATGGCGCG
>CALHHQ010000179.1 GCA_938030645.1 uncultured Rhizobiaceae group bacterium | reverse complement strand
ATCACTTCATCAACAGCGCTGTCGATGCCGCGTTTCAGATCCATTGGGTTCATGCCAGCTGCAACAGCTTTGCCGCCTTCACGAACGATGGCTTGAGCCAAAACAGTCGCAGTTGTTGTACCGTCACCAGCGATGTCGTTGGTTTTGGAAGCAACTTCACGCACCATTTGTGCGCCCATGTTTTCAAACTTGTCTTCAAGCTCGATTTCTTTGGCAACGGATACACCATCTTTGGTGATGCGCGGTGCGCCGAAAGACTTGTCGAGAATAACGTTACGGCCTTTAGGACCCAATGTTACTTTTACAGCGTTGGCGAGAATGTCTACGCCACGCAGCATGCTGGCGCGTGCATCAGCGCCGAATTTTACTTCTTTAGCAGCCATATTGACTTACTCCTGTTTTGCATCGCCGAACGATGCAAGAATTTCAAACTGAATGGGTTGGGATTAACCAATAATGCCCATGATGTCGGATTCTTTCATAATCAACAGATCTTCGCCGTTGATTTTGACTTCTGTACCGGACCATTTGCCGAACAGAACGCGGTCTCCAGCGGAAACATCCAAAGGAACCAGTTTGCCCGCTTCGTCGCGTGCACCTGAACCTACGGAAACGATTTCACCTTCAGCAGGCTTTTCCTGAGCGCTGTCGGGAATGATGATGCCACCAGCTGTCTTGGTGTCTGCTTCAACGCGGCGAACGACAACACGGTCGTGCAACGGGCGGAATTTAGATTTTGCCATTTATTTTATCCTGTACGCGGCACCCGCTTAAACGGGCATGCCTTAAATCAAGAAGTTGAGGTTTTGCTAGCACTCTCAAAATTGAGTGCCAACAGAGCAGTGGAGATAAGAACGCCTTGGACAAGAGTCAAGAAAATTTGAACGAATTTCATCTATCTCGTGCAAATGGTTAGCGCGTGGAACCCAACCAGAGCTGGGTTTGGCCGAAACATGCTGAACAAAACCTTTCAGCTCCAGATAAAATTTAACCTAGTTTTTCAAACGTTACTCAACACCTCTTTGGCATATTGGGCTTTCAACAAATTCGTTCCGACGCGGAAAAACCGCGTTCAATTGTGGAACTTTGGAGTGAAGAGCATGTCTATCAAACAGTTGTTGACCAGTGGGTCTATTCTAAGAAAAGCCAAAGAAGCGCTTTATAATAATAGCGGTAGTGTCAAAATTTTGACGGGCGTCACGCTTCTGCCGATGATGTTGTTTGGCGGTGTGGCAATCGACACCGCTGAAATGTACCGTGCCCGCACGAACTTCCAATCTGCTGTGGATGCCGCTGCTGTTGTAACAGCCCGCTCTATCAGCCGAGGCGCAAGCTTGGCAGATGCCAAAACTGCTGGTCAGGAAATGTTCGCACAAAACATTGGAAATTTGGGCGGCTCTGCCGGAACACTGCAATTCCCAGGTTTGAATGAAGGATCATGTGCAACCACTGGTGTTGTGGCAACGGCCACACTGCGTCACAAACTTTGGTTTGACCCAATTCACAAACTCTACACATCACAGGGCGATCCAAACCATGCTACATTGAATGCAGGCTCAACAGTTGCTTGCGGCAATGAAACCGTCGAGATCGCACTGGTATTGGACAATTCAGGTTCCATGCGTTGGCCCGCCAACTCTTCATCTTCAACAAGTAAGTTGGACGTACTCAAGGCGGCATCCAGTAACTTGGTGACCACGCTTCACGCACAATTGGGAACAAGCCCACGACCTGATCCAGTCTCGTTTTCGGTTGTTCCGTTCTCAGGTATGGTCAATGTCGGTTCAGGCAATGCTAGCCAGCCTTGGATGGACACCACGGGTGTCTCTCCAATTCACTGGGGTGATGAAACCAAGAAGTATTTTTATGACTGGGATATGAACCCCGATGTTGTGAAAGTTGGCAATCGCTATCAAACGACCAGCGGTACTGCCATTTCGCGTTTCACATTGTACGACAACATGCAGAATGAAAGCTGGATGGGTTGCGTGGAAGCGCGTCCACATCCTTATAGCACAAATGATGCTACGCCTTCGACGGCAATTCCAGAGACGATGATTGTACCTTCGTTCGCGCCAGATACGCCAGACAACTGGAATGGTCAGGCCACACAAATTTTGACGACAATTCCAACTGTAGCGTACTGCACCACATGGACGCGCAGAAGACGTGGAAACTCCTATACCTGTAGCAAATGGAGTGATGGCACACGTGGCGGCACTCATCCAAGGTTCGGGAATGCAAGCTACTACAGCTATCATTACCAATATCGTGGAGTTTGGCGCTACGGCAATACGGGCGGCACAACGACAACTGTCGATGGACCAAACATCAGTGGTGAAAAGTGGTTTGAGAACAATTATTTAAGAGACGATCACAACTATCAGGGCGCTCTCAATGCGCGTGCTGATGAAAATACAGGTGCAAATGATCAGTATGCTCGTCAGGCTTGGACAACGAAGTATTTCCGTAACAGTTCCAATCAACTCCCGACTTTGATGGATGTGAACAACAATAGATCTGGTCTGCCATATCCAATTGGCTGGCGTGGTGGTCCGAACTACAACTGTCTGTCCGAGCCGATCACGGATCTCACCACATCGGAAACTGAAGTCACCGATGCGTTGGATGATATGCGTGCTGATGGGTCAACCAACATCCAGCAAGGTGCTGTTTGGGGCTTGCGGACACTGTCTTCGGATCAGCCATTTGTGCGCGGTCGCGGTTATGGGCAGACCGACAACAAAAAGATCATGATTTTGATGACCGATGGTAACCACACGTACTATCCAGCGGATTATTTTAATCAAGGTTATGCTGAGGAAAACAAATCGCTCTATGGCTCATGGGG
>CALHHQ010000178.1 GCA_938030645.1 uncultured Rhizobiaceae group bacterium | reverse complement strand
CGCCGTTGGTCGAGTGGAAAACTGTGGGAACTGATACAACATCCAACAGTCCGAACAGCAGCTCGAAATCATTGTCTGGCGTTAAAGTGCTGGATCTCACTCGCATTCTGGCAGGTCCGGTCGCTACTCGTTATCTCGCTGCTTATGGCGCTGACGTTTTGCGCATTGACCCTTTGGATTGGGATGAGCCGAGCGTCGCGCCCGAAGTGACGTTGGGCAAACGCTGTGCAGGGCTGGATTTGAAATCGCAAGGCGGGCGGGAAGTGTTTGCGGAGTTGATCAAAAATGCAGATATATTGATCCACGGTTACCGGCCCGATGCGCTGGCCAGTCTTGGGTTTGATTGCGATGCCCTGACCAAACTCAACTCTACACTCATCGATATTTCGCTTTGCGCTTATGGATGGAATGGTCCGTTGGCGAAGCGGCGTGGTTTTGACAGTCTCGTGCAAATGAGTTGCGGCATTGCTGATTATGGAATGAGTATGAGTGGCGCTGAGAAACCTGTTCCGCTTCCCGTACAGGCGCTGGATCATGCTACTGGATATTTTATGGCTGCTGCCGCGCTTTATGCTTTGTATCGTAGGCGCACTGATGGTGAAGTTCTGTCTGCTCGACTGTCTTTAGCGCGGACAGCTCAGCTTTTGATCAAAAGCAAACGAAAGACGCTTCACACAAATGGTTTGAAACTTCATAAAAATGACATGGATGACGTCATTGAAATGACAGGGTGGGGGGAAGCGCATCGCGTCCAGTGGCCGTCAGAGCTCTCAGGCTGTGATGTTCACTGGCCTCATCAGGCGGGCCCTTTGAAAAGTTCTAAGCCGGTCTGGTAAAGTGAAGACAATGAACCGCAGTTGATTGCTGGCTTGCGAATGCCTATGTCAGGCGGGTCGCAAGAGTGCACAACGATATAAGGAACGCTGCAATGTCTCAGGGACCTCAAGGACCAAACCGTATGTTTGACGAATTCGCCAAGCTGATGACAGATGCTGCAGGTGTTGCCCAAGGTGCTCGTCGCGAAGTTGAAACTGCATTTAAGGGTCAGGCTGAACGTTTTATGGCTGGTATGGATCTGGTGCAGCGCGATGAATTTGAAGCCGTCAAAGAGATGGCATCGAAAGCACGGCTTGAGAACGAAGCACTGCGTGCTGAGTTGGATGAATTGAAAGCATCCATGAGCGGTTCTGCCAAGAAAGCGGCAGCCAAAAAACCTGCTGCTAAGAAATCCTGACTTCATGTGATACTTTATCCACGGTTTCCTTTTTCTGTGGAGAGTCTTCGAAAATATGAGTCATTTGAATCGCTTCTGACTGATTTCGAAAAATCTGATTCAATCCATTCGGCCCGATTCTGTGGGCCGTTTTCATTTCGGGGCTTCGCGCCGTTCCTTCCCGTTATATTCTGAATCTATTGAATGATTCGGGACGGTTTGTAGTACACCTGTTCCTCCCGTGAGTAAGACAAAGCAGTTTAGCGTGGTTGCAGTGATGCGGCTTCGGTGGGTTTCTTTGGCTGTAATTGAGAGATGTAAAATCCATGGGTATGAGTGACTCCACGTTTGAACGGAACAGCCATCCGGTTGATGCTGTTGAGCAAGTTGCCAATTTCAAAGAGTGGAATTTTGAGCGTCAGGGCGAGGATGAGATTTCTATTCTCGTTCAAGGGATCTGGACCGACTACAGTGTCTCGATTTCCTGGATGGAAGATTTCGAAGCGCTGCATATCGCCAGTGCTTTTGATATGCGTATTCCTGAGAAGCGCTTGATTGAAACCATGCGTCTTTTGTCCATCGTCAACGAACAAATGTTGTTCGGTCATTTTGAACTTTGGGCCCAAGATGGATCGGTAATCTATCGTCACGCCATGCCTCTTTCCGGCGGTGCCGGAGCCAATGACGCTCAAATTGAGTGTCTTGTTGAAAATGCACTCACGTCTTGTGAGCGCTATTTTCAAGCCTTCCAATTCGTTGTCTGGGCTGGGAAGTCCGCGACGGAAGCGTTGGACAGCGTGCTGTTCGACACGGTCGGCGAGGCGTAAGCGTGACCTCCTCCCGCACGCACGTCTCGCCGCATCTGTGCCTTGTTGGTGCAGGCAATATGGGCGGTGCGATGTTGGGCGGTTGGTTGAAAGCGGGGCGTGATCCAAAATCAATCACTGTGGTTGATCCAAATCCTCCCCAAACCATGGCAGATATGATCGCCGAATACGGTGTCAGTCACGTAACGGATGCGAAAGATGCAAAGCGGCCTGATGTATTGCTCGTTGCTGTTAAGCCACAAATTATGGGAGCCGTGCTTCCAGGTTTGTCTGGTTTGATGGATGGGAGTAATGTTCTGGTGTCTGTTGCTGCTGGAACAACGATTGCGCAACTTTCTGCGCCATTTTCCGGAACGGATGGAAACTCTATTCGCGTGGTGCGCGCAATGCCGAACACGCCTGCCATGGTTCAGCGTGGCATTACAGTTTGCGTTGCCAATGACGGTGTGAATCCTGCACAGCGCGACAGCGTCACTGATCTGTTGAATGCAATCGGTGAGGTTGAGTGGGTTGATGAAGAGCCATTGATTGATGCGGTAACAGGTGTCTCAGGCAGTGGGCCTGCGTATGTTTTTCATTTGGCAGAGACATTGGCCGATGCAGGTATGGCTGCTGGTTTGCCAGCAGACTTGGCTGCCAAGTTAGCGCAAGCAACGGTGAGTGGCGCTGGTGAATTGATGCGTCAATCTGATCTGCCGCCTTCTAAACTGCGTGAAAATGTGACTTCACCCAATGGGACAACCGCGGCAGCGCTGGATGTTTTGATGGCGGATGGCGGGTTTCCAAGTCTGTTACAACGGGCAGTCGCCGCTGCGACCAACCGTTCGCGCCAGCTTTCTGAGGATTGAGTTGCTGCTATGAGTGATCAAATTTCGTTCGACGATTTCATGAAGGTTGAAATTCGTGCTGGAACTGTGTTGAAGGCCGAAATATTTCCTGAAGCGCGTAAGCCCGCTTACAAAATGGTGATCGATTTCGGGCCTGATGTGGGTGAGAAGAAATCATCAGCCCAAATTACAGTTCATTACCAGCCGGAAGATTTGGTTGGGAAGCAAGTGATGGCGGTGACCAATTTCCCACCGCGCCAAATCGGGCCATTTATGTCCGAAGTGCTCACTCTGGGTTATGCTGATGCGAACGGTGATATTGTGCTTTCTGCAAT
>CALHHQ010000177.1 GCA_938030645.1 uncultured Rhizobiaceae group bacterium | reverse complement strand
ATGGGCATCGCGTTCTGGCAGCAATCTCAGATGAGAGGCCAGAACTTGCAGCGCGTAAACACCATGGGCCGTTTCCATGAGTTTTGAGGCACGCATGGAAACGCTTTCCAACTTGAATTGCCCCAAATGGTCTTCAAGGCGTGCCCGCCACGTGGCACGCACTGTATTTCCAGGTTGCAGCAATGGCCGCATGGTGCGTGAACGACCACCATGAACGACACCCAAATGCCGACCGCGCTCACGGGTCATCAATTCTGCAATAACGGCAGTTTCACCGTGTTTGCGAACACCTAGAACAATGGCTTGGTCGGACCATTCCATCGCAAATTATTTGGGAAATTCCAGCCCCATTTCGCGGTAACGCTCGGGGTCATCGATCCAGTTCTCACGCACTTTCACAAACAAAAACCGGTGCACATTCTGACCCAACATTTCGGTCAGCTCTTTGCGGGCAGCCGTGGAGATCGCTTTAATCGTTTCGCCTTTGTTTCCGATCACAATTTTCTTGTGTGCACTGCGTTGAATGTAGATCACCTGATCGATTTTAACGCTGCCATCTTTGCGCTCTTCCCAGCCCTCCACTTCCACGTGAGCGGAATATGGAAGCTCTTGGTGAAGACGCAAAAACAGTTTTTCACGGGTCACTTCTGCGGCCAATATGCGGGCCGGCAAATCGGACACTTGATCCTCGGGGTAAAGGAACGGACTCTCTGGCATCTCCTTTGCAAGATGATTCATAAAATCATCGCAACCATCGCCATTTAAAGCAGAAATTAGAAATGTCTGGTCGAAATGCGCGCGCTCTGTCGCTGCTTTTACAAGTGCCAAAAGTTGTTCGCGCGGCACGCGATCAATCTTGTTGAGCAAAAGAATTTTTGGCAATTTGACATCATCGAGATTGTCCAAAATGCGTTCTGCGTCTCCACGAATTCCGCGTTCCGCATCAATCAACAATGCCACCATGTCCGCATCTTTTGCGCCGCCCCAAGCCGCATCCACCATGGCGCGGTCGAGCCTGCGACGTGGTTGGAAAATACCCGGCGTGTCTGCAAAAATAATCTGGCTTTTGCCGCGCATGGCAATGCCACGAATGACGGCGCGTGTGGTTTGAACTTTGTGGCTGACGATTGAAACTTTGGTTCCAACAAGCCGATTGATGAGTGTCGATTTTCCTGCATTGGGCGCACCAATCAGCGCAACAAATCCTGCGCGTGTTGGTTCGTCCGAAATTTGGTTTTCTTCACTCATGTATTGTTTTCCTCAATGGTGCCATCTGCACCCATGATCCATACTTTTTCGCGCAGCAACACACTCTGTGCAGCAGCTTGTTCAGCGGCCCGCTTTGAACGTCCCTGCCCTGTTGCACCTTCGATACCATCCATCGCAACCGCGACCGTGAATACCGGGTCGTGATCAGGACCTGATCGTTCTGCAATCGCATAAGAAGGCGTAGATGACGTTTTTGTATGCGCCCATTCTTGCAGCGCGGTTTTGCTGTCTCTGGTGCCTGCACCTGCGCTGTGAATGCGATGTTTCCAATATTTGGTCACGAACGCAGTTGCCGCTTCCAAACCTGCATCCAGATAAATTGCGGCTATCAGCGATTCCACCACATCGGCGCGCACACTCTTCATGCGTTTGCCCGTGATTTGCTTCACGTCTGCGCCAGCATGGATAAATTCGTGCAATCCGATTTCATCTGAAATCTCCGCACACATATTGCCACTCACCAATGTGTTGAGACGCACCGACAACTCACCCTCACGGGCATTTGGAAATTCGAAGAACAACATTTCAGCAATGCAAATGCCCAAAATGCGGTCGCCCAAAAATTCCAAACGCTCGTAATGACTTATCTCGCCAGCTTTCTTTGAGGCACTTGAATGCGTCAGTGCGCGAACCAGCCGCTCGTGCGACTTGAACTTATGCTCAATGATTGTTTCCAGTTGCGCTATTTTTTGCGCGGTGAGACGAACTTGGCTCAACCTATAGACCTGTGAAAATACGGCCCCAGCGCATATCGGTTGGCCAACGCCAGAACTGATATGCGGGGGTTTCGTTTTCAAGCGACAGGAAGATCACCTGCGCTTTGCCAACCAGATTTTCATAAGGGACAAAACCGACCGAGTAACGACTGTCATCAGAATTGTCGCGGTTGTCGCCCATGAAGAAATAATGGCCTTCAGGGACAACATATTCGGTTGTGTTGTCGGAACGATTGCCAGGTTGAGTGTCGATGGTTTGGTAACTCAAACCAGATGCAAGAGTTTCCTTGTAGATCGGCACGGACAGGCTTTCGCGCAAAGTCTGTTCGCTGAACGTGCCGCTTTCTTGGCGATCAACGGGTTTACCGTTCAAATAAAGAACACTGTCTCTCAATTGAATTTTGTCACCCGGCAGACCGACAACACGTTTGATGAAATCTGTGTTCAATTGATGCGGCGGACGGAACACGATCACGTCGCCGCGCTCCGGTTCCCCACCCCAAATTCTGCCGCTGAACAGGTTTGGCGAAAACGGGAAGGAATATTTGCTGTAGCCGTATGAGAACTTCGAGACGAACAGATAATCACCCACCAGCAATGTAGGTTTCATGCTGCCGGAAGGAATGTTGAATGGCTGGAATAAAAAGGTGCGCAGAACCAGCGCCAGAATGAGCGCCTGAACAACAACCGATACGGTTTCCCATAGGGCGTTTTCTTGTTTGTGCGATGTCTTAGAAGCCAAAGCTTTCTTCCTTAAATCTGTCTGCCATTGCAGTGTTACTGCTTATGCCGAGAGACCGGCCAATGAGCAAGTTGAAAACGGGCGGAATTTGGCGTTGAAATCAGGCAAAACTGGGAAATACGGCCTATTTGGTCAATATCGCCCGCGCTTTCTCAAATACATCGTAAAACATGCGCTCAGTCAAACGGCCTGTGTTGGTGTTGTAGCGCGAGCAATGATAGCTCGACAGCACCGCATATGCCCCCATTTCATGGGCTACATTATGGGCAAATGGCACGGATGCCACCCGCACACCAAGCGTGCGTGCCGTGCTGTCGTGGGAAATTTTGCCCAAAGTCACCATCATTTGAAGGTTGGGAAAACTCGCAATTGTTTCCGCTAAGAACGGACGGCAGGAATTGATTTCAGCACCCACAGGTTTGTTTTCAGGTGGCACACAGCGCACGGCATTGGTGATCGCGCAATCAACGAGTTTCAAACTGTCATTGGGGTCAGCTTCATAGCGGCCTTTTGCAAAGCCGTATTTCACCAGCGTGTCGTAAAGCAAGTCGCCTGCCCAATCGCCTGTGAACGGACGACCGGTCTGGTTTGCGCCTTTCAAACCGGGGGCAAGGCCAACGACCAACAATCGAACAGCATCGGCACCGCCGTGCTCGGCATCGGGCAACCATGTGGGCACAGGGGCGTTGTGAAAACTAGGGTTCAAAGCGCGATGCTTGTGCCGAAATTCCACCAAACGCGGGCAAAGCGGGCATTCGCGAGACGGTTCAGCTTTGGGATTATCAAGGGCAGCCATTGCGCTTGTCTATCGGCAAATGCTTGCGATGAACAGACAAAGATGTGCCGATTTAAACTTCTTCCCCATCAGGATCATCGCGTCCAACTTCGTTTTGAAGAGACTGAATGTCGAGGTAGAAATCTGCCTGACGACGCAGTTCATCGGCAATCATAGGCGGTTGGCTTTTTGTGGTGGACACAACAGTCACCCGTTTGCCTTTGCTCTGCAGCGCTTCCACCAATCTGCGGAAATCACCATCGCCGGAAAACAGCACGAAATGATCGACCGTTGATGAAAGTTCCAATGCATCGACCGTCAATTCAATGTCCATATTGCCTTTCACCTTGCGGCGCCCTGCTGCATCGGTGAATTCTTTGGCCGGTTTCGTGACCACCGTATAACCGTTGTAATCCAGCCAATCGATAAGCGGGCGGATGGACGAATATTCCTGATCCTCAATCAGTGCCGTGTAGTAATAGGCGCGCAGCAAATAGCCACGTTTTTGAAACGTTTTCAGCAAT
>CALHHQ010000176.1 GCA_938030645.1 uncultured Rhizobiaceae group bacterium | reverse complement strand
GAAGTGATGCAGAAATTTCGTTTGGCCGCTCAAGGCCATGGTGATGTGCAACCGCCAGATCGATTGCGTGATCGTTTGGAACTGACATTCAATCCATTGCCAACTTGGTATGCCCCGTTTGAAGAAGAGCGTCTTGGTGATCGCACAGATAAAGAGTTCCCATATCATGCGCTGACACAACGCCCTGCAGCTATGTATCATTCATGGGGTTCTCAGAATGCTTGGTTGCGTCAAATCCATACCAAGAACCCGCTTTATGTGCCTGGCGCAATTTGCGACGAAAAAGGATTGAAAGACGGCGATTGGGCTTGGGTGTCGTCTTGGCATGGTAAGATCAAGGTCGAAATTGCCCGCATGGAAGCTGTGAACGACAAAACCATGTGGACGTGGAACGCGATCGGCAAACGCCGCGGAGCTTGGGAGCTTGATAAAGACGCTCCTGAATCCACGAAAGGCTTTTTGCTGAACCATTTGATCAACGAGTTGTTGCCGCCAAAAGGTGACGGATACCGTTGGGCAAATTCTGATCCTGTCACAGGGCAAGCCGCTTGGTATGACCTTCGCGTCAACATCGAAAAAGCTGAGGCTGGCGACGAAGTCAGCCTGCCTGTCTTGGGTGAACAAAAGCGCGACAAAGCATCAGAAAAACAAATACGCTACGGACTGGAGTGGACAAAATGACAACTCTTCCCGCTTCGACACAGAAAAAACTCGGCCTTGTTATCGATCTCGATACCTGCGTTGGCTGCCATGCCTGTGTGATCAACTGTAAAGAGTGGAACACGTCTGGCTACGGCACGGCGTTGTCCGACCAAGACCCTTACGGTGCCAATCCTGTAGGCTCTTGGCTGAACCGTATCCACACATTTGAAGTCACACCGATGGCGCATCAATCCAAGCCCAAAGGGCAGGGTGTTGGTGAGGTGATTGGTACGGCTGGTGAAGCGCGTGTGGTTCACTTTCCGAAATCATGCCTTCATTGCGAAGATGCTCCGTGCGTCACGGTTTGCCCAACGGGTGCTTCTTACAAGCGTGAAGAAGACGGCATCGTTCTTGTTGACGAAGATAAGTGCATTGGCTGTGGCCTGTGTGCATGGTCTTGTGCCTACGGCGCTCGTGAAATGGACCAGGCCGAAGGTGTGATGAAGAAATGCACACTGTGCGTTGACCGCATCTATAACGAAGAAATGGAAGAAATTGATCGTCAGCCTGCGTGTGTTCGCACGTGCCCGGCTGGTGCGCGTCACTTCGGCGATTTTGCAGATCCAGAGTCCAATGTTTCCGTTCTTGTCAAAGAACGCGGTGGCTTCGACTTGATGCCTGAACAAGGCAACAAGCCAGTGAATAAATATCTGCCGCCACGGGCAAGAACTGATCTTGGTGTAAATTCTGCCTTCGCTGCTCCGGTCGAAACCACGGATGATGCTGGCGGTGTGCTCGGTTGGATCGACCGTGCGCTTTCAGGTTCTACCCGATCTAAAGGAGCAAACTAATGCATCCCGCTCTTTCTGTTATCGCATTCACAACTTTTTCTGGCGCTGGTTACGGCCTCGCATTCGTTTTGGCTTTGGGCCATGGCAATCCCGGAGCACTCTCCACCAAGATAGGTTGGTTTGTCGCTCTTGCTATGATTGCCGGCGGATTGCTGTCGTCCACATTGCACCTTGGCAACCCGCAACGCGCTTGGCGAGCTCTCTCTCAATGGCGTTCAAGCTGGTTGTCGCGCGAAGGTGTGATGGCAATTTTAACGTTCATACCGCTGACTTTGCTTGCAGCGATGAGTATCTTTGCTGACAGTTTCAATCTCGCTCTAGGCTATATTGGCGCGATCATGTGTATGATAACCGTTTATTGCACAGCGATGATCTACGCATCCTTGCGGACCATTCCACAATGGCACACCAATTGGACCCCGGCATGCTATTTGGCGTTCTCAGTCACCTCTGGAACTTTTATCTACCTTGCATTTTTCGGGCGTGAAGCGGGCAGTGATTCCAACAACGTGTGGGTTTATCTGGCGCTAGTCTTTTTGGTGGTGGCTTGGCTGATAAAATATTTCTGGGCCAAGAATGCACTCGCTGCGGGCTATGGCGCTTCCACGATGGAGAGCGCAACTGGGCTTGGTAATATTGGTAAAGTTCGTTTGCTGGAACGTCCTCACGCCATGGGCAATTATCTCACCAACGAAATGGCGTTTCGCGTTGCTCGCAAGCATTTGAACAAGATGGGGTGGATTGAGGTTGCGCTCGGCGTCGCATTGCCCATCGTTCTTCTCTTATTGTCTTTGCTTGTTGGCAGTGGCTTGGCGGGATTCCTTCAGGTTTTGGCAACAATCAGTTTAATGGCTGGATTGTTTGTGGAGCGCTGGTTGTTCTTTGCCGTCGCGAAACACGCAGTTGGCCTTTATTACGGTGGTGAGGAAGCTTTGGTACCTGCAGAGTAAGAACGTTTGTTTTTGACTTGGGTGTGAACCAAATCATCTTCGTGCAGAAAATCACCAATGCGCGTTTCTAAAATTACCAACGGCCTGTCTTTTGAGCTTATGCACGAATGAAGCGTGGTCTTATCGATGTTGTACGTCCAACCCGTGGTGATGTGATGGGTCACACCGGAAATGGTTGCCTTGCCGAGCCCCGACAAGACTTGCCAATTTTCTTTGCGATGAGCGTGAAAATGTTCAGGAATCGAAGCGCCTGGGTGCAACTCTATTTTATAGACTTGTGATTGATGGCTCTGCTCGAGCAATGTTTCCGTTCCCCAAGAAAGATGGCGAATAGGGGAATGAAACAATTCCAAACACTGGGCCTCGCGCATGTCATTGGTCAGCGTTTCCATGTCTACATCCGTCTCCATGGATTGAATGAGCGTTGCATCCCGCGTTGATGTGACACGTATATTGGAACAACCGATCATCGCGACGACATGCCCAGTGTTGTTCACGCTACAATTGATGCTGTCGTTTACGAAATTTCGTGCGGAGGCAGTTTCACGCTTTGGTGTCAGTATATCTGTAGGACGCAGAAGGAATTGATCTGTGTGGTGTATCAACTCGTCTGTGGTGTGTTTTACTTCCAATGCCGACCACATATTCAGATTGATCCAGAATGCTTCATTCATATCATTTGATTGTTGCAAAGCTGTATCTACGGTTTGCAGGGCCTCTGGATCACCCAACTTTGCAATGGCCAAGATATGCGTCGGACATGCTAAGAATGTGGAGCCAATTGCATACAGGTCCTTTGATGGAGTTGATGCAGCCGTGTCTTTGCTATGCGCCCTAACTTGTAGAAGTGAATTGATCACGGATCGACCACAACGTTCCGCCAAGTTTCGCTTGCTGTGCAGTGTAGGCACATATGGCGAACCCAACATGACCATTTGTTTTTCTGGCATGTTCTCACGAATTTGCTGGTAGGTT
This sequence comes from uncultured Rhizobiaceae group bacterium, assembly GCA_938030645.1. GTDB lineage: Bacteria > Pseudomonadota > Alphaproteobacteria > Rhizobiales > Rhizobiaceae > Pseudahrensia. Next base: position 2,051 of record CALHHQ010000176.1, on the reverse strand, counting down.
TTTGCGAGAGCACCAACGGTTTGTGGTGGACGCGCAGCATCCATAAAAATCATCATTTGACTTGGATTTGAGCGGGCAAGCATTAGACTTGCAAACACTGCTGCGTTCCAATTCCCGCGCTCGATGGGCTCCACAATGAATTGACAGTTTGAGACCAATCCAACTTGTTCAGCCTGTTTTTTTGCCTTTTTCAATTGGTTTGGGGCGACAAATATGAGCGGTGGTTTGGCATTGGGAAGTGAAGCTGCGCACAGAAGTGAAATCTGAAATGCAGACTGTTCACGCTTGCTGCGTTGAAACTGAATGGGATCTAACACGCGAGAGCGCGGCCATTCATTCAGGTTGCTGCTGCCTGCCAGCACGATGGGAACAAGGGAATCTGTAAAATTTTCGGTTTCAGATGACATGAGGAACTCCAAGTGTTGGAGTTCTTTTACAATCAGATTAGTTTACCAATGGTTGCATAAAATAAAAATACAACTTTATGTGGTTTTCCACTTTGCTCGTTCTTCTGATTTTATTTTCCACCTGTTGTGCAACCACAACCATTGTTCTGGATATTCTCGCACCCAACTTTCCATTATGTTGTTTATGGTTTTGGTTGTTTCCACCACATCTAAATTTCCGTCGCTGTCGCGCGAAACTTCAATAGAATCGTGCAACTCAAGCCTGAAACGGCCATTGGGAAGCCTGATGCAGCGGGCAGGGTGAATGTCGCAGTCGAACTGGCGCGCTAGTTTTGCCGCCAAGGGGTTGGCCGTTGCCTCTCTGCCTAAAAACTCAACGCGTGGGCCACGCGTGAAAGCCTGATCAGCAAGCAAACCGATTGCACCGTTTTCTTCCAGAACACGCACCAGCGCCCACGCAGCTCCAGCGCGTGATGGCACGAGATCACCATTGTCTGTGCGTCTTGCTTTCAACACCCGCTTTGCGAGATACGGATTGTTGGGTGGGCGAAATAGCGCTGTTACATTGAGGTTGTAGGTTGATGCAGCAACAGGCAAGATTTCCCAATTGCCGGTATGGGCTGTGAAGATAATAACTGGCTTTTGGCTTTCGCGGAGCTTCACGAAATTGTCGATGCCCACCACTTCCACATTGCCAGCGTCAGGGTTGTTCACATCAAAGTCGAACAATTTATCGAGAAGAACATACTCGGCCATGGTGCGGCCCACATTGCCCCAAACGCCACGTAAAAGTTCATCGATTTCAGATTTCGATTTTTCTGGAAACGCGCGTTCAAGATTGTGGCGAGCCATTTTACTGCGTGGCAAATATGGAGCGAGAAATCGCCCGACCTTTTCAGCAGCGTTTGTCGATTTCTTCGCAGGCAGGCGTTTTGCCCAATGAAGAAGCAGGCCAATGAGTTTGGCTACGATCCAATCCCACGCGGATTTCAAGCGCAACAATTGTCGTTCAACGATGGGATTGCGGTATAGCTTCGCCAAGAGTTAACTCATACGCATGATGATTTTGCCGAACACTTTGCGGCTTTCCATTCGTTCCAAAGCAGTCGCCATATCGCCAAATTTGATTTCAGTATCGACCACAGGCTTCACATGGCCAGCAGCCATTTTGTCCATGGAGTCGATCATGTTTTGTTTTCGGCACCCGAAAGAGCCGATCAAACGCAATTGGCGTTGGAACAACATCATGAGGTTGGTTTCGGCAGACACGCCACTTGTAGAGCCACAGGTTACGAGACGTCCGCCGCGTTTCATGCAAAGCATGGATCCAGCCCACGTCTCTTTGCCCACATGTTCAAAAACAACGTCTACGCCTTCTTTCTTGGTTAGCTTGCGTACTTTGCCTTCGAAACGGTCCTCACGATAGTTGATGACGTGGTCTGCACCTAGAGCTTTGGCGGGTTCGATTTTATCATCGCTTCCAACCGTGGTGATCACACGACACCCAATAGATTTTGCCAACTGAATGGCGGCGGTGCCAATACCAGATCCGCCAGCCTGAATGAGAATGGTTTCCGACGGTTTCAGCAGTGCGTTGTCAAACAACATATGTTCGCATGTGCCAAAGGTAATCGGAGCAAGTGC
>CALHHQ010000175.1 GCA_938030645.1 uncultured Rhizobiaceae group bacterium | reverse complement strand
CCACATGTCTGGCAGATCTTAAAAGAATTGCGGACGCTGAAGCTGCAGTCCAACCAAAATCAAAAGATTCTCAGTGCAAAATTGCAGAGCCTGTTTCGCTCACTGCTACAAAAGGAAAGAACCCTGTTGCCTTTTCCGCAGAACTGACACTGGATTGTCCATTTGCTCTTGCGCTAGCACAGTTCACAAATGAAACGATTCAGCCATTGGCCCAATATCATTTGGGTTCAACGGTTCAACAGTTACAAACAGGCACAGGATACACCTGTCGCCGCCGCAACAACTTGGCGACGGGCAAATTATCTGAACATGCCTTTGGCAACGCAATCGACATTGTGGGCTTTAAGCAGAAAGACAAATCGTCATTCGAAGTTAGAAAAGCCTCGCTTCTGGAACCAAAGCAAGCTCGGTTTCAAAGAGCTTTGCGAAAGGCTGCATGCGGAACTTTCACGACTGTTTTAGGTCCCGGTTCAAACGCAGCCCACGCCACTCATTTGCACTTTGATCTTGGGCGATCTGGCAAAAAGAACCCTTATCGCATTTGCGATTGATCAGACGTCTCTCCTGATACATAACCCAATGCTTTGTCTTTCAATTCCACGAACTTATCGGAAGCTCCAGCCAGTTTGGCGCGCCATTCTGGATTCGGCTCCTGTCCTTCGATCTTTTTGAAATAAACGCTCATCAAAGCTGCAATCGCGAATGGCTCAAGCAAAGCGCCTTTCAAGGCCCAAGCAAACACAATCGCTAAGACAAACGACCATCCACCCAATTGGCCCGGGTAAAGATAAAGTATCGCGCCAGCCGGTGCCAACATAATGAGAAACACCACGAAAGACAAAATCCAAAGGAAGATCGACAACCAAACCGCATTCTTGATCATCGACTTGGCATTTTGCGCATAAAGCACCAAACCATCTTGTGCACTTTCATATGGGTTCTGGCTGTCGATCCGCATGTTGTAACCCAGAATGACCTCATCCACATAAGTCAGAGACATTCGGACCACAGAGTTCACGAATTTGAAAAGGCCTTGAACACCGGGGATCGGCAACAACATGCCCACACCACCAATCAATCCAGTAATCACGCGAATAATCCCTTTGAGCAGTTGGTCGATACCAAACAACACGTTCGATTCTGCAAATCGTGCAGTCACTATCTCTTTTGCATAGCTGATTTGATTTTGGCCCGCGGGAACATCTTCCCCATCAATCAGACGAACCATAACTGCGATGTGCCCAGCCTTCACGATATAGAGAATGTATTCGCGGATCCAATAAACAGCCACAGAAACGGCTCCAAATCCGAACACCCCACCCCACATAGCACCACCAGCAGCGCCGTCGGTGTCGCTGAATACATTGCCGATACCAAACCCAACACCAGCGCCCAAACCGGTTGCAGCGATGTAAGCGATTGTGATTCCAAAGAACACCACCATTCGCAAAATGATAAACGGCATTGTTTTGAACATAATGCTCAACGTGTTCGAAATACTAAAATCCCACATAATCGCTCTCCTGAAGCTTTGAAGTTTCAACTTCAGTAAAGTGAGTCACAAACTTTCACTGTGCGAATGTGCACAGAAGTATCTCAGTCGAATAACAAATTTGCTCTTTACACTAATTTACACGCCAGACGAACGGGCGAAACGATGACCCGCTAATTTGCAATCATAGCAGGACACAACGTCCTGCCCGTCACATCCTCCCAGTGACGGCTTTTTGAGAAAAGGAATTGATCATGTCTGCTGCCCCTAAAAAGTCTTTCTTCCGTTCCGACAAAGGCAAAGTGACTGCTGTCATTATCGGAACTGGCATGTTGATCGGCGCTTCATTCGGTGTCCAAGCCGTTGCTGAAAGCAAACCTTATCAGCACGCAAAACTTTATATGACTGGCCAATCGGCCGAGAACTCCAATTCGTTCTTCCAAAAGGCCAGTTGGAGTGGTCGCGAAGGTCGCAAACATCGCAAACGCGGCGATTGGTCTAAAATGACAGATGAACAGATCGAAAAACGTGTCGGTCGTTTTGTAAAACATGTTGCTATTGAAATCGAAGCGACTGATGAGCAAACAACGAAGATCACAACTTTGCTTACATCAGTTGCAAAAAACATGCGTCCAGTTCGCGGTGAATTCAAAGATGCCGGCAAACAAATGCAGACGTTGCTGACGGCGGAAACTGTCGATCGGGCAGCAATGGAGAAAGTCCGCTCTGAACGCGTCGCCAAAGTCGATTCTCTGTCAAAGGAGTTGATGACAGCCATGGCTGATGCTGCTGAAGTCTTAACAGTTGAACAACGCAAAGTCTTGGCAGAACGTGTGAAACAGTTTCGGTCAATGCGCCGTCACTGGCGTCGCGGATAATCCTTCTGTAAAACTGCATCAAAATGAGCAGGAAGAACCAAAATGACTGACTATATTCTGCTCATAGAAGACGACAACCGCCTCGCCGAGATGGTCAAAGACTATCTCGGCGAGAATGGCTTTGACGTAACAATTGCCGGAAATGGCACCGACGGACTGGCCAAACAAAAATCTCACGGATTTGACGCTGTGGTTCTCGATCTCATGTTGCCAGACATGGATGGTTTGGAAGTCTGCCGGGTTTTACGGGCCAACGACTCCGTTCCCATTCTTATGCTCACGGCCAAGGGTGATCCGATGGATCGTATCGTGGGACTTGAGCTGGGTGCCGACGACTATCTTCCCAAACCATTTGAGCCCCGTGAATTGCTTGCCAGACTTCGGGCTATTTTGCGGCGTGGTAAAATGGAAGCGGCGGGCGAAACCACCAAATTCGGTGCATTGGAAATCGATCCCAATGCCATGATTGCATCTATGAACGGCAAGGAATGCGACCTGACGGCCCATCAATTCAACTTGCTTCATATCATGGCCAAATCTGCGGGCCGCGTGCTGAGCCGCGATATGCTGATGGATCAACTGAAAGGCACCGAATTGGAAGCATTTGATCGTTCCATCGATGTTCATATTTCTCGAATTCGCTCTGAAATTGAAGACGACCCTAAAAATCCCAAGCGCATCATTACGGTCCGCGGCGCGGGCTATGTGTTTGCCCGTGTTCAGGATTGATCGATGATTAGAAAACGTCTTCATCGTCAAATCTACTTCGCTGTCTTTCTTTGTCTTGTATTGATGGTGGCATTCACCGCAATTCTGTTTTCAGTAGTGGGTGAACGCGGCCCCAACAACAATTATCGCAACGTGTTCAAAGTGGTCACGAGCCTGACCAAATATGCGATGCCCTCGCCTTCGCTGCCTGTAGCCGATCAAGCAAAGTCGATTGAGAAATTGGGGGCTGAATTGAATGTCGCCATCGCTCTTTTCACCGCAGATGGCGAAGAGATTGGCTCTTACAAATTCAAAGGGCGCAAGCCCGATTTTGATAGATTGCGGCGCAAAATAAATGAAGATGATGGTGATGAAGATGAAGGGGGTTGGCTTCGCAATCGCCGCGGTGGTTACTCTCTATTGCTCGACGATGGCCGATGGTTTGTAGCAAGGCCCAAAGGATTTCCAAGTCGCCCACCTTTGTTTGGCGTTTTGTTATGGTTGGCATTGATCACCGCCGCCATTGGCCTGGGCGCATGGCCATTCGTGAAACGGCTAACTGGAAGGCTGGCACGCCTTCAAACAGGGGTTGAGCAAATTGGTGCTGGAAATTTAAGCACCCGAGTTCCGGTTGAAGGCAAAGATGAAGTGGCCGCATTGGCCTCAAGCTTCAACGATGCTGCGTCCACAATTGAACGTTTGATCAACTCGAACCGCCAATTGCTGGCCAACGCATCCCATGAATTGCGAACACCTTTGGCGCGTGTACGATTAGGCGTAGAGATGATGAAAGATGGAGGGACGCCAGCACGCCGTGCTGCTTTAGAACGAGACATTGCAGAACTGGATTCCTTAATAGACGAAATATTGATTATGAGCCGTCTCGATACGGGAACAAAGCCCGCGATGAACGAAGAGATTGATCTCCTCGCGCTCGCTGCCGAAGAGTGTGCCAGATACGAAACTTGTGTTCTGAGCGGTGAAAGCGCCGAGGTGATGGGCAGTGATAAACTGCTGAGACGTCTTATTCGAAACCTGGTCGGCAATGCCCACAAACACGGCAAGCCACCAATCGATGTGCATGTCGAAAAGCAAGATAGATATGCGGTGCTCACAGTTCATGATGCCGGTGAAGGAATTCCGCACGAGCTACGCGAACAAATGTTTGAGCCATTCCACCGTGCACCAGGCAAACAGAACGTCGATGGCTATGGGTTGGGCCTCGCGCTGGTCCGTCAAATTGCGGAAGCTCATGATGGGCAGGTGGAAATTGTTGATGAAGAAAGGCGCAACTGCGTGTTTAAAATTGCATTACCTCTTTCAAGCTAAGCGGATGTAACAACTGTTTTCATCCATTGCTCGTCTACCGCGCGCAGTGCCCTGCTGTTCAGCGGTCGCGTATCATTCCAATAATCCCCGTTGGGAAAATACTGTCCTGCCTGCTGTTCCATATCCAGAGCACGATCAATCTCGGCTTCATCTAAAACCGGGAAATTGAGGGAAGCCTCCAAACCAGTCGCAACACGCGGAAATGTGAGCCGGCTTTGTGGTTTTATCGAAAGATTTACACACGCACATTGGTTGCGCATTGCAAGTGACATTAAGCGGTTAGACTTAGCCTCCAATATTTGCAGCGTGGGGTCATCTCGCAACGGATCGGCACTGCCCTGACCGTAGAAATGATCACCACCAGCATGCTCATAAATCATATCACAGCCGATGAATGCCATACGATCAGGCTTGAACTGTTCCAGCGCCCAATAGGCTGCGGTGAACGCCATGGTTGCACCTGCATAAACAATACCACCATGGACATTGTTCGCAGGCACAAAGTCTTTCGACGTCACCAGCACCTGGCCATCATTGGCAATTGGCTTTCGATCATCAGCCAGATCATCGGGATAGATTCCGTGGGTCCAATCGGACCGAATTTGCCAAGCATTGTTGATAGCAACGATGGCTTCATACGAGTTCTCGCAAAGGTTTTTGGCACGCACTGCATCAGGTGCACTTCCAATCAACAAAACAGTTTTTGGTGAAGTCATCGTGTACTTAAAACGGCTTCAGCAATTGCCGCTCCACTTTCAAAAGCAGCTTCTACCCGCGCTCCCAAACACCAATCGCCGCCGAAGAAAACAGATTGCTTTGGATTTGTAAGAAAGGGCTTCCCCAAAGGTTCAGGCGTTTGTGCATATCGCCAACGATGCGCATCTAAGTAGGCAGCATCCGGCACAGAAACATTCATGGCATCAGAAAACATCAAGAACAGGTCGTTCGCAACCTGACCTTTATCCCGCTCCAAATTGGTCAAAGTCCATCTTGGCGATGCATGAACAACCCAAGCATCCTTGGAAGCGTCACGACCAGGCTTAGATGAATTACGAGCAATCCATCCAATGTCTGAACTCACATGCCGCCATGTGTCAAAACCACATTCAAGTTTTTCATCGAACCCAAACAACCCAGCCCAGCAAGGTTGCAACGAAACGCTTGAACACTGTTGCAACAGATCTTCTTGTTCACAAAAAACACTGCGAACTTGTTCAACCGGAATTGTAGAAATCACTTTGTCAAACACTTCAATGGTCTCGGAGTCTCGGATATGCAAATTGAAGCCTGAAGATGTTTCCGTAACCTGTTCAACCAGCGTGCGAAATCGAATGTCCAATTCTTTCGCAATGGTAACGAAAAGCTCGTTCATAGCCCCATTGCCAACTTTCATGGGTTTGATCGG
>CALHHQ010000174.1 GCA_938030645.1 uncultured Rhizobiaceae group bacterium | reverse complement strand
GATTGGGGCAGGGGCAAAGGTGCTGGGCAATATCGAAATTGGCCAATGTTCACGAATCGCTTCTGGCGCGTTGGTGGTGAAGCCTGTTCCAGAGAAGACGACCGTTGCTGGCGTTCCGGCGCGGGTTGTTGGCGTCGCGGGCTGTTCTCAACCGTCACGTTCGATGGACCAAATTCTCGCGGAAACCAGCGACGTACATTAAATCATATTTGAAATTTGTTTGGAGCGGCTGAATGTTGCAGCAATCTGAAATCGACGACCTGACAGCCTATTTGGGCAAATTGTTTACTTCTCCAGAGTTGGCTGTTTTGCAGCATCCTGAAAACGGGGACGAAGCTCTCGTTGTTATCGGCCAAGAATTTTTTGCACGTATTTTGCGCGACGAAGATGAAGGGGAACTGTCTTACAATTTCTCTAAGGAATTGCCCGACCAGCCGTATGACGAGATGAATGAATATGTGAAGAAGATATTCAATTCTCCGGCAGTGGAAGTGCGCAAACGCCCGAACAAGAAAGATTCCGCTGAGATTTACAAAGGCGAAGAGTTCTTAGGTGTGTTGTACGACGACGATGAGAATGCTGATGGATTTCAGATTTTCAACATGGCGATCTTAGACATTGACCTTGAAATGGAAGATGAGGAATAGAGTCTGATAGTCGGCGTAAGTTTCTCAATAATTTGCGTTTTTCAGAAATTCCAATGTCTTTTTTTCAATAGTTTCCCAGTGTTCCAACATGTGGAGCGGAAAGCTGTAAAGTGCTGACGTTTCGCGACCAACAAACACATCTCTGATGCACACAGGGCGCATATTGCTCTCTTCCGTTTGACAGCGGGCCACCCATTTTTGCTGGGGTGTGTCGCCAATGGCCAAAACTTCACCATTGTAGCCTGAACCAGAGCGCAATGGTTGGAGCGTCAAGTTTGCGGGGCCGTTTTGTGCGGGGCCTTCGAATAACTGCTTGTAGATCGGGGTCAGCCGGTTGCTCATATCAAACGACAGTTTGCGTTTTTTTAGAGTGATATGAACAAGTTCACTGTTGTTGCCAGTTGCATTGAACTTGGCTTTTTGTGCCGATGAATATCCTGCGATATCAGGAAACAGGAACACCAAATCGAGTTGGTCGACAGCCGATGCATTTCTTTGGTGTTCAAAACGTACATGATTTGCGGGAATGCGAAACACATCATTGCCCACCACGATTTCCAACGGAGCGGTGCTCGATGTGAACTCTGTTCTGTTCATCTGATGGCTTAGCCATGCGTTGATGGCGAAGAATATGGCAATGACGACCAACAAAACGATGCTGGCAATGATCCATAGGCGTTTATTGTTCTGTTTGGGTTTTGCAGACTGAGATAGCACTTTTGGCTGGCCTTGCGAATCTTGTATTCTTGTCAAACACGCTCTCAACGTTCTACCTGAACTTGAATAGAAATCACATTGGAGACTGGCATGCCCATTTATCAACTGGACGGTGTAAAGCCAGACTTGGCTGGCAGTTCCACGCTATCAAACACTTGCTGGGTCGCTCCGACGGCGATTATCATTGGTGATGTGGTGTTGGAGAATGACGCGAACATATGGTTTGGCGCGGTTTTGCGCGGAGATAACGAACGTATCACCATCGGCAGAAACTCCAATGTTCAAGAAATGACGATGATGCATACCGATATGGGATTTCCACTGACTGTGGGTCAAGGATGTACGATTGGGCACAAAGCCATTCTTCATGGCTGTACTATTGGCGATAATTCGCTGGTCGGCATGGGAGCAACTGTGCTCAACGGAGCGGTGATTGGTAAGAATTGCCTGATCGGAGCTAATGCGCTCATTCCCGAAGGGCGAGAGATTCCTGACAATTCATTGGTGGTCGGTGCGCCGGGAAAAGTGATCAGGCAATTGGATGATGCTGCTGTCAAAATGCTGCAAGGTTCTGCGCTGCACTATGTGGCGAATGCAAAACGTCATCGTGATGGAATGGTGGAACTTTAAAAAAATGGGGCCAGCTTGCAGAAGCAAACTGACCCCTATGACCTGGCCTCGATGGGGACGGGGAAGTGGGGACGCGACCAGGTCAATTCGGTTACGTCGGAAGTTTCCGTCGAATTCTTAGTAGTTGGCCACCATTGCGCGGCCATCGTTGATCTTGCTCCAGCGACCGGTATGAGCGGTCGATTGGCGCTTGAGATATTGATAAGGGGTTTCATCCCACTGCTTTACCAGCGGTTGAAGGTTATCGAGCACATAGTCGGCACGGTCTGTACGAACTGTGAGAACAGCATGGCCTTCACCATTTGGCTGTTTTACGACTGTGATCAGCAGGCTTGAAGCTGGCCAGCCACGTTGCATTAACATGTAGCGTTTCAGCAATACATAGTCTTCGCAATCGCCGTAGCTTTTTGGATACGTCCAATGCTCTTCGACGCCATAAGCTTCTTGGTCTGTGACCGGAGCCACATTGGTGTTGGCGAAATGGTTGATTTCCAACAGGTCTTTCCAACCCTTACGCGTCAACTTTGGTGCTTTTTGTGATTTGTTGCGAATTTTACACTCTTGCGCATATTGCTCACAAAACATTGCATGACCGATAGGCTGAGTTGTCAGGCCTGTGGTCTTCATGTGACTTGTGGATGCAAATGCATTTGATGCTGTCAGCGCCCCAGTGAATAACATGGTCGCTGCCATGATCGTGTTTTTAATCGTTTTCATTTTTGGTCTCCCGTCCATGGGAGCCAAAGTGCCAGACACGATTTTACAGGCAGTTGGATTTAACGCTCAGATTTTACACGCATTTTCGCCAAAATTGATTCAAATTTTATCGATTGGTCGCACCTGATTAACCATTCAAGTTTGGTGTCGGGGTTATCGGTGACGCAACTGATGGCGTTTTAGAAAACCCATCGAAGGAAGACGCTTTTGATGAACGCGTGCGCGGAACGGATCAGAAGTCGATGAAAATTCTAAGGGGTATTGTATCGAGGGTTGGGCGAGGAGTTAGCCGAACCGCCCTTTGATAAGACCGTGCTCTGCCAAGATGTCGAATTCAACCGCGATGCCTTCTGCAAAGTGGCGAACCACTTTTCCGTTAAGACCCGAGAATGTTACGAAAGATCCAAGTGCTGGTTTTACATCGGTTTCCAAAGCTGCGCCTGAGATGGAAATATCAATTATTTCAACGGGGTAGCAGCGTCCATCTTCGAGTCTGATCTCAGTGTTTTTGTTGGCAGGTTCAATGCGTTCATGGCGTCTATGTTCCTGATCGCCGAACTCGCTGTGCGCTTTCAGCCATTCAACACTTGCAGCAAGCTTCTCGCGTTTGCGAGGTGTGCAATTGATTGTCATCGCAAACCCGCCATCATAAAGGCGGGTCACATTGCCCTCTATACGGCCTACGTGATCTAGATAGATGATCACATGATCCTTGATCATCGGCAGATGTGCTGCAACAAGACCTACGTCACCTGGCGACATGTTTATGGCCTGGCAGGGGATTTCTAACTTGTTTGGCAACAAACAACGACCAAACACAGACACGAGCGCGCGCTCGTAAGTGCGTCTCTCGGGGCCCGATGATGGTTGATGAATGGTATCCAAAGTCGAATCTGCTTGTGTATTGGGGAACGAAAAAACGTTATCAAGCCCCAACAGTAGCGTTGTTATAGTTAATAAAGTGTCAGTATTGACTGGTTTGGACTGTATATTGATATGCAACCACGGATTTCGAAGGCTAGTTTTCTCGACCGCCCTGTAAAACAGTTAGGTGAGCCACACGTCGCGCATCCGGTTGGTTGTTCACGCGCGGCTTGGTTTCTGCATAAAGAGCAGGTGCTTCCAAATTGGCGCGTCTTTCCAGTTCGCTAGATTGGGCAGGCTTTTTAAACGGCCAATTGGATAGATAGGTGTCTTCTTCCCATGGGCGTAAAACGCGTACGCTGCGGATCACTTGTTCAACTACAGGGTCTGTGCCCAACCAATAGGGTGTGTCGCCTGGGCTGGTGATGCCCAAAATTCGGCTTCCACGCATGCCATTGTGGGTCAGTGGCAGAAGCAAAGTCTCTAAATTAACGCGTTCGCCTTTTTCGGTGAGTCCAAATGAACTGATCACCACCACATAGTCTTCTTCGCCAATGCGATTGACCCAATCCTCAGCTGACCGACGATCAGTTCCAGAGTAGGGGGCATTGAACTGCATTTGCTTCATTTCTTTACCAAACATGCTGCACAGCTTTGTTCCCGCGAGCCTATAAACCAGTTGGTCGTGTTTGTTTTCCAAAATGAACATATCGCCGAGAATGTCTCTGCATCTTGCTGGATGCACATCACTGCGCTCCGGCCAGACGATTTCACCGCGCCCAGAGCTTTTCGCCTGCGCTGCTTGAAAGAGTTCCATCCAATATGAAAGCATCTTTTTCGTTTTGTTTTGACGCATTTACCTGCCTGCCGTGCCCAAAACCCAATGCGCATCCCATATTGAGACACTTTTTGAGTTCAATTGTTTCTCTCACCCTTAGCACTGCAGACAATGTGCCAGTTCGTCAGGGTGACGGCCATTGTTTGGGAAATTCAACCACAGCAAATGGGCAGGTTGGAAAAGGTTGACGGAAATTAACCTTAACAAGCGGTTAGGATTGCAGGGCAAATGCAATTCTGTCATTTAACAGGGGAACTCCACGGAGGTTCGATTAGTCCCGAAACTCCAGCGAACCCGCAGATCGCTAACAGCATAGCTGGTCTGCAAAACTTATACTTGGCGCTTCAAATACCATCAGGGGATGGGGAAGTGGGGCCGACCAAACAGCCCGGTGCTTTGAGCATCGGGCTTTTTTTTGACCAGAATTCATGTCTTCATCTCGCCACCGCAAAAGCTGTGGTGTAGTGAAAAGCAAGTTCGGACCCAAGGGTAGCAAAGTGTCATCTGATCAATTCATGAATGAGGTTGAACCCGAACCAAACCCGCCAATATTCAACATGCCAACGATCATCGTTTTGTTGATTGCTGTATTGGTTGCGACCCATGCGCTTGTGGTCTGGGTCATAGGTGAACGTAATTTGGTTCCAATCTATGAAATGTTCTCATTTATTCCGCTGGCTTACACTTACAACGTTGCAGAATTGCCAGTTCCCAATGCACGGTTTTGGAGTCCAATCACACACAGTTTTTTGCATGGTGATTGGACCCATTTAGCCATCAACTGTGTATGGCTCGCAGCTTTTGGTTCTGCCGTTGCTCGGCGCTTTCCACCCGTTCGGTTCCTAGTTTTTTTCATGCTGGCGGCCGTGGCTGGAGCTGCAGCCCATTACATATTCCATTCCCAAAGCGCTGTGCCAGTGATTGGTGCTTCTGGCGCAGTGTC
>CALHHQ010000173.1 GCA_938030645.1 uncultured Rhizobiaceae group bacterium | reverse complement strand
CCCTGAACTCGTTCAGTCTTTCATGGATGCGACTGCAGAAGCTAACCAGTCCTGGAAAGGTACTGAAGAGCAAATCAAAATGGTTGCTGAAGCTTCAGGCATGAACATTGAACAAACTAAAACCACTATCGCTGGTTTTGTAATCCCATCTGTTGAAGACCAAAAGAAAAACTTCTTCAACGAAAACGGTGACGCAGCAGCGGCTGCCGCTTCTTTGGGCCTCGTGTTCAAAGGCGATTCAGACGGTTCTGCGATTGCTAAAACAATTGACGGTTCTTTCTTGAAGTAATCGACACTGATTGAACTAAAGTGAGGGGGCGCACTGCCCCCTCACTGCTTTCTGGGAGGCACCCGCTACAAAATCGGGGCCAATGGGTAACAATTGGGCGATATTGGGAAGAGTCAAAACCTGACCCCATCGCCTATTTTAAGAGCAGTATTGAACAATGGCAGATCTCGTTTGCGAAGATTTGAGCATGACATTTACCAATCCGCAGACTGGCGGAGCGGTTGAAGCACTCAAAGACATCAACTTTACTTTGAAAAAGGGCGAACTGCTTTCGGTACTTGGCCCATCCGGTTGTGGCAAGACCACACTTCTCAACGTCGTTGCAGGTTTCCTAAACGCCACAGGTGGCGAGGCGAAGCTGGGCAATAACGTGATTGAAGGCCCTGGTGTTGAACGCGGTATGGTGTTCCAGCAGGGTGCTTTGTTTGAATGGCTGCCTGTCAGCAAAAACGTGGATTACGGCCTCCGTATGAAGAAGACCGATCCGAGAGAATCTGAAAAGCTGGTCGAGAAATGGCTCGATATTGTGGGCTTGCAAGGCTTTGGCAATACCCCAACTTATCAGCTTTCTGGTGGCATGCAGCAGCGTGTGGCTTTGGCCCGCTGCCTTGTCAACGATCCCGACGTGATCCTGATGGATGAGCCGCTTGGCGCTTTGGACGCTTTGACGCGTGAGAAAATGCAATCTCTGGTTCTGGAACTTTGGAAAGAGACTGGCAAAACCATTATGATCATCACTCACTCCGTGGAAGAAGCGCTGCTGTTGGGTGAAAGACTATTCGTCATGGCACCACGCCCTGGTCGTGTACACAAAGAATACAATCTGCCCTTCGCAGAGCGCGGTCTGAAAGAATCTCTACGTGACATCAAACAAGACCCGCATTTTGGAGAAGTTAGAGAAGAAATTCTGACAATGATCTGGAACATGGAAGAGGAGATTATGGGTCGTGCTTGATTGGCTTTCTGATAACCGCTCCTCCATTGCTGCGGTTTTAATAATTGGTTTTGCAATTGCGTTTGTTTACTCAATTATCATTGGGCGAAGACAAACTGCGTTGACAGCAAACGACGAAGTTTTTGGTGATCCAGAGCGCACAAAAGGCGGTTGGTATTGGTCACTTTGTGGCCTATCCGCCTTGATGCTGGTTTGGTTCTATTTCTCTTGGGGCACAGGCCGAGCGTATTTCCCCCAAGCTGCCAACGAAATGTGCCAGATCGCAAAGGTCGAAGAAGCTATTTCGCCTATTGAAGCGGCTCTGCCGATTGGCTCCCGTTACTATAAATCAACATTGTTGGTTTCAAGAAACTCCAATCAATTGGATGTTCTCTTGGGTAACATGCCACGTTCTGCATTCCAGGATGCTGAACAAAAAGAACTCACATCGCTTATTGGTCAGCTCAAAACTCTGATGGCGAACTCGTCTGATCCGGCAAATTTGAGCGGTGAAACAACAGAAAAACTTGGCACTCTTGCAGGCCGCATTAACAGCCTTAGCGAAGAATTGCGCGCTGGTTCTGAAGGACTGACACCAAGTGCTGAAGCATTGGCACAACCAAAATGGGGGGTGACTTACACAGAGATCCCTACCTTGCCAACAACAGCCAAAGGCGTGTTGTTTGACAATGTTTCTTTGAAGGCAACTGAAGTTGCTGGACAGTTCAACAAGATTAGAAACCATCTGTCTGCCAATGACACGCTCATAGCCGATTCAAAAGCACGCATTGATGCCCTGAAAGAAATCAACAAGACGGGTAGCTTTGACGAGCGCACACTTGAAAAACGCACAGACTATGTGAAATCTGTTGAGCGTATTTTCAGACGCCTCGACGATGGTTTGATTTTCCCTGCCAAATCTTTGGACGGTGTCAATGCAGCGATTGTTGATCTGAACGATGCTAAAGGTGAAGCCAAAGGAAGCCTCGGCATTGTCGATGCATTGTTCTTCCCTGGCAGAGGCGTTGTAAAATCAAGAACGCAATGTACGGAACAAGGGTCAGCTCGCTGGCTTCCAAAACCAACGGACGTTGTTGCAACACTTGGCCGTCTCGCTAATCCAGACCTTGAAAATGGCGGCGGTTATCGCGGCGTAAGATTGCTGTGGTGGAAATGGTTACCAGTCGCCGATGTGGTTGGCTTTATTGTTCCAGACTGGATCGCTGACATTGCGCCTGGCGAATTTGCTCGTCACGATGCCAACGGCAACATCACGCCAAATTTCAAAGACAAGCTGTTGGCATTTGCGCAAGGTGAAGTATCTCTTGGACACGTTCCTATGTTGGACGGACATATTTGGGACTCACTGTTCCGCGTTTTGGTTGCCTTGGCACTTGGTATTTTGCTCGGCGTACCGCTCGGTCTTTTCATGGGAGTATCGAAGTTCTTCAAATCGTTTTTTGACCCTTTGATCGAGCTCTATAGACCTGTCCCGCCACTGGCATGGGCACCGTTGATCCTGACGATCTTTGGTATTCAAGACGATGGTAAAATC
>CALHHQ010000172.1 GCA_938030645.1 uncultured Rhizobiaceae group bacterium | reverse complement strand
AATAATTCCTGCTGGGTCCACGTAAGCATCCAGGCATTATTGACCTGCGACACCGATTCCAGAATTTTCTCCACAACACGGCCATGGCTGGTCAATCCAGCGCTATAAAACGGCCCCATAACAAAGCGGCGCAATTGAGTTGGGTGAAGATGCACGAAGTCTTTGTCCAAATTATCGGCAATCGTGGCGAGTGTCAGTCCATAACTTGAATTCTTCTCGCAAAAGTCATCGAAACCGTGTGCCAAATCGGGGTTCAAAAGACCGCCAATCGGAAATGGAATATCCAGATCTGACTTCAGCTTTTCACCGCTCGACACCAGTTTTTTCAACATGTCAGGCGAAGAGTCTTCCAAAACGGCCACATAAACGAGCGGCAAGTTCGCAGAACCATCAAAGGCCGCCCAATGAACAACGTAAACGGGTCGCTTCGTCTTCTCGTTGAATGCCAGACGAACAGTCTCCGGCAAAATGTAAGGCGCAAATACATCGCCTTCTTGCACGTGTTCCAAATAAACGCGCTTTGCCATGGAACGCTTCATTGGTGTTGGAAACTTTTTCTTCAGCAGAATGTAGTCGATCATTTCCTGGCGCAAAACGTCCGCCTCGGGCAGCCCCGCCAAATCGCGTTCAGCATTTTTGGCATCATTGTCGAGGTCCAGCACATTTTGAAATGTGGGGTATCCACTTTCCGCCTGGTTGATTTTAAACCGTTCAGCAAACGCCACACGGTTTTCCCACGCATCAAACGAATGTTGCAAACGCTCAATATACTGCGTGAGGATGCGGCCCGTCATTTCATGATTGTAAAAGGGGGAATTGTCTTCCCCCAAATACACATCAAGCCCTTCCAGCGCAGAATCAATCGCACGGAAATAGAGATCAGTTTTTTCAGATACGCTCACAACGGAAGCCCTGCCCTAAAGTTCAATTTAGGACTGCGCCACATAATCCGCTTTGTTATGCTTATCCATCACATCTTGGAAACGGCGAGCAAAGGCTTCATCGGCCAATTGCTTGCGACGTTGAATATCCTTGGTCGAAACCATGTTGGATTCGTGCATTTCCAAAAGATCACCAATGTGGCTTTGCGCAGCAGCACCGATGCCAGCCATTGTGGATTCCGCCGCCGTATCAACTTGTGTGCCAAGCGTGTTGATCTTGTGCGCGACATCTTGTTGTGCCGCAGTTTTCAATGAATCTTCAAGCGCTTTATAAAGAACAATGCGTTGCTCCGTATCAATCGTCAGCTTGTTGATTAAAGTCGCTTGAGCCGCTTTTTGGTTGTTCAAAGAGTCAACAAATGTCTGGAACATAGATGTGTAACGTTCCAGCGTTTGGCTCTCCGCCAGCAATTCTTGCTCTTTGGCTTGAGCAGCATTGTATTCAGTCGCCAGTTCAGAACGCTGACCTTCAAGATCGGCACGTTTATTCTGGTCGGTTGCCATGGAAATCTGGTTTTCCAAGTCGAGCAACATGGGGTTCAGTTCTTCGATGCGTGTCTGGGTTGTTTCAAGATCAGCAATCGTTCCCTTGCGGCGTTCAATCACCTCGCGCAATTGACCTTCCGAACTTTCGTAGCGCTCGGTGAGCACCTGCTCTTGTTCCTTCAAAATTCCGGTGATGGTGTCAGATTTGGTCAGCAATTCTTGCAAATTGCCCGCTAGTGACATGTTGCGAACACGGTCAGTACGCATGCGCTGGGAACGTTGCTTGGAAAAGATGCCAACGATTTTTTCCCAAGTGGTGTAGCTCTTCATCGATTCAAATTCGGAACCGAACACATTGGTGGCGTCTTCCAAGCCGATGATGAGATCGGCAATATTGCCTTCCATCACCTTCTGTTGTTTCAACACATCTTGAATACGCGCATTTTCAATATCAAAATCTGCGTCACCAATGGACTGCGACTTGGACATTTCTTCAAGAACAACACCGCTCTTTTGAATCTTGCCACGCATCTCTTCGATTGTGCTTTTGGTTTTTGCGATCTCTTGATCGAACTTCGTCATGCTTGCCATTGGGTGCCTCTCCTCGATATGCGCGACGGCTCATCGCTTCGGTGAATCACCGTGCCGAACCGTGTCGATTATTTTACTGAATATAGGAGTTAGTTGCGAAATTGCCAGCCACAACCGCACGCTTAGTAAGCGAAGTGTGATCTCTCACACACCCATTTCGCGCACAAACACCTTTAACACCTGGCGCTTTACCCGTGTGTAGAAGCTTTGCGGCTCACCGGAAATAACAGAAACACCGCGAACCGCCATTTGAGGAAGTTGCACGCCCGAACCACTTTGCGTGGACATGGCCACCGCATATGTTGCTTCCAATGGACGAAGCTCTTCTCGTTTGGCTTCTTCAATGGGAATGG
The DNA here is from genome assembly GCA_938030645.1 of uncultured Rhizobiaceae group bacterium. Taxonomy (GTDB): domain Bacteria; phylum Pseudomonadota; class Alphaproteobacteria; order Rhizobiales; family Rhizobiaceae; genus Pseudahrensia. Next base: position 5,214 of record CALHHQ010000172.1, on the reverse strand, counting down.
AACCACCGTACGGCAGCGCAAGATAGGGTTCATCCAAACGTTCGGATGAAGCTTGAGCAACATCTTTCACGCGAGTGTACACCATGGGCATTTCCGGATTGTCGGGGATAAACAACGCATCAGCGCCGGTTTCAAACCGGAACACATTGGCTTCTCCCACATATCCTTTGATGCTCGGGCCATCGCCAACTTGAAGAATTGCGAGAGGAGTCTTTTTGTTAATCCAAAGACCAGCGTGTAACTCAGGATCAATATCTGCGACAACACCATCAAATGGTGCGCGGACCACAAGTTTTTCCTTGATCCGATTCAGACCGTCCAGTTGTTCAGTCACTTCTTTCAATTCATTCGTCAAAACGATCAGTGAGGCCCGATCTTTGTCATCGGAACCTGTTCGGTCGATGCGCGTCTCTATCAGAGTGCGTTTTTCTGATGCCAGTTTGATATCAAGGTAAAGCTGTGGTGCGGTCAGGTTCATCAACACGTCACCTGCAGCAACGCGGTCTCCATCTTTTACCTTCAAAGCGACAATTTGAGCGGGAAACGGTGCAAAAATGCTCTGTTCTTTTTCCGCAGTCATAACTGCAGGAATTGAAATGCGCGTGGACCAAGGAATAACAGCCAGCGTGATGGCACATGCGAGGCCGATACCCACACCGATAAAACGTTTTGCTGACATGATTTGACTCCGGATTTCCCACCAGTGCTTCATCTCCCGCCCAAGCGGCATAAGGATGAACCAAAGGATCTCGACGATAAACAAAATGATACCGACAACTTTGATAAAAAAGGCATAAACAAGAATGGCGATACCGAGGAACAGGAAGAACCGGTAAATCCAAGTTGCCCATGCGTGAACGATAATGAGACGGCGCAAACGCACTGAAAGTGTTTCTGGAGCGGGCTCACCCAACCCAAACAAAAGTTCGCGCATTCGCCAGCGGGCCATATCAAAACCACGTTGCTGCATGTTTTGAAAACCCAAAGTGTCCGACAAGATGTAATAGCCATCAAACCGCATAAGTGGGTTGAGGTTCACCGCCAATGATGTAATCCATGAAGTCGTCGCAATAGCAAAGACACACAAACGCAAACCGCCTTCTGGCAGAAAAACCCATGCAAATGTGGCGATAGCAGCAAGCGTCAGCTCAGTGAATATGCCTGCCCCATCGATCATCAAACGATCACGACGTGAACGCAGACGCCATGCCCCACTCGTGTCTGTGTACAGAACAGGCATCAGAACCATAAAGGCGATGCCAATGGTTGGTACCCGCAAGCCATAGCGCACGCTCATATAAGCGTGTCCCAGTTCGTGTATCGATTTCACAAACACAAGACTGAGGCCATATAACATGGCGCCCTGCCAAGACAGCATGAACTGAAATGTTCCCGTAAATTGGTCCCACTGGCGCGACACCAAATAAAGCCCGCTGATTCCAATAAGTGCAAATATCCAAACAGCAAAACGCGTGAAGAGAAATGACACAAACGGCCATGTGGCTTGCAAAAATTTGTCGGGTCTAAAAAGCGGAATGCGAAAGAAAAGATACGAATGCATCATCCGCGAAAGAGCACTTTTCTTAGCGCCCTCTTCTTTCGCAACCATCGCTTTAAAATCATTGCCCGGAATGTCGCGCACAAGCGCATTGGAAATCATGAAGTGAATGGCTGATTTCACGTCTTCTTCAGTGATCGTCCGCCCAAATTCAGTTCGCACTTTCGACACAAGTTTAGTGACCGTGCCCACGCGCCAGAGCGTAAGCATATCCAAAAACTCACGACCGATTTCGAAATACCGATTTCCGACACGATCAAAGATTACCCAAGCAGGCGCACCATTTGGTTGAGCTGCTGTTGGAACTATTTCCAGATCATCCCGCAGAATGGGAAGAGGAATGCTCTCCTCTTCCTCGCCTTTTAATACCCGATCCATTGACGGATCGCTGACAAAGGTTTTCGGAAAAGATAGTAACCAAGAAGAACGCGATCACCATAAACCTTAGCGGTGCCGCGCAAGCCAATGCGTGGAACTTTGGTACCCTCTTCGGCAATGAAAGTCGCACGTACACGGTAGCTCAATGCGCCAGCAGCATCAGGTTGCGCATGAAAACTCGCGCTTGAGAGTTTAGCCTTCACAGCCGTCAGCGGGTCACTGTCAAGATAGAGCTGAACTTCAGCACCTTCTTTTAGCACGATCGCATCTGACACTGGCAGATTGACAGTCACTTCCACATTGGAAGGATCGGCAATTCGCATAATGCGTTCACCAGTGGCAACCGGACGTCCGGTCCAAGTGTCTTTGTCCGCAAAAATCACAAGACCGTCTGCACCAGCTTTCACTTCAGCTTTGGCCAACAGTTCAGACGCATAGTCATATTCACCAGCTTTCAGCTGCAATTCACTTTGCGCAATTGCGAGCTCTCGCTTAGCAGCCGGGTCAGAAAACGAGGTGCGCAGGCTTTGTTGATAGCGCGCTTCTGCGACGCTGACCGCCTGTCCTGCAAGCTTCAACCTGTTGCTCAACTCAGTGTCTGAATAAGTGAACAGTAAATCACCTTTTTTGACAAACGTGTTCGGGTCAACCGCAACCGTTTCCACTGCACCATCAATAGGAGCAGCTACAACAAATGCATTGGCGGGTGTTACTTCAGCTGGAGCCAAAACTGAAAGCGGCACAGGCAAAAAGGCAGCGACAGCAAGGCAAGTCCCCACCAGCGCCAATGACAGAGATTTAGAATGCATCTTCCGCTTGGCGCGTTTTGGTCCAACAATGAATTCCCAAGAGTGGGAATAGGTCTCAGCCAAGCGAGCAGCGCTCACAAGACTGCGTTCATCCCACTCATTTTCACGGGTGAACAGCAAATGCGCGAACACAGTTCCATCGCGCAATTGCAACGGGACAAACGCCATTTGTGCAAAGGGATAAGAACTCGCGTCCAAGTCTTGAGCAGTTGCATCAGCGCGGGCGTTAAAGGACACGATCTTGGAAAGGTTTTCACCCTTCAGCTTCAGCGAAGCAAGGCTCTCCACCCATCGGATGAACGTTGAATTGCGATCAATGGCAGAAAGTGAAGAAACCGAAACCACGCGGTGTTTCTTCGGCCCAGACCGCATCAACAAAAGCGCTTGGCGATACTGCAATGCCACACGCGAGCCGTTGACCATCAGATAGCCGAGTTCCGCTTCGGTCAATGCGGTGCGCGCCTCGCGCTCCAAGCTGAGCAATGCATTTGCCACATCGGCTTCATTTGCACGGCGAGGTCCAGCAGTCGCTGGTTTGGCTTGTTGTTTGGATGCATTCTTCGGATCGGGTTCAACGCGACGCTCAGAAACGACTGAGCCCGAAGGCGAAGCCTTCGAGCTGAAAGTCGTGATCCGTTGTGTCGGTTTTTGAGGCGCGTCTTGTTGCGTCATAAAGATATATAATCCGGTTTAGCCGCACACGGCATCAGGCAAATACGAACAAGCTGGATTTAGCCAGCTTGTTTAAAAATCAGTTTGTCGGTGGTGCAAATTTTGCAGTGCCGCTCATACCTGCCAAAACGCTGCTAGGGCGCGTGACAAAAGAACCAGTCAAACGAATGGTTTGACTCACCGCATCGACTTTAGCACCAAGGCGAACGACGCGCGCTTTGTAGTTTTTGCCCAACTCGTCAACGGCAAAATCAAATGTTGATCCGGTTTTCACCCAACGCAGCCACTTCGATGGAACGATCAGATCAAGTTCTAGAGCGCTGTCATCAACCACTGTCAAAATTGGGGCACTGGTTGCTGGAATTTCAAATGTCTCTGCATGACGTTCCACAACTCGACCATTGAATGGTGCACTGATGTTGCAAAGCGTGATCACTTCACGAAGACCATCCACAGTCGCTGTAGCTGCAGCGACATCCGCTGCCGCTTCACGCACTTCTTGGCCGCCAGCAGCTCCACGCGCTTTCAAGCGTTTTTTGCCCTGGTAGAACGAACTAACTTTGCCAAGTGAGGCTTTCGCACCACGAAGATCGGCTTGTTGACGTGCGCAATTGAAGCCTACGAGCAAATCACCTTTGCGAAATTTCTGGCCGGCTTTGAAAGGCAGACGATCAATTTTGGCTGAAACACCAGCAGCAAGTGTGACTTCTGCATTTGGAACGACAACACCACGAGCGTCAAAGTCGTTTGCAGACTTCACAGAGCCTGTGGTCGTTGGATCGACACCAGGGAATTCTTGCGAAGTCGCCATCTTGGCATCACTCTTCGCCATTTTGGTAACAGCTTCAGAAGCAGAACCAGCGTGAGCAACAGAACCAAATACGGCTGCTGATGTGAGAAAACATGCAGTGATGAGCAAAGTCGATTTCATTGTTTTTACTTCCATTTGCGAAGTTGCATGATCACTCGATCACGCAATTGGATTTATGTTCTATCTATATTCACGCTCATCTATCGCGTGGAATTGAGATTCGAATTTGTCGAATTGGATTTGGCTGCTGATTTCAACCTGTTCCAGAAAGAGTTCCGTTTCGGAGCGATAGATTTAACCGCCCCATTTTCATTGACTTGCTTCCAATTGTTGGTTGCAGGCGCCAGCGGATTGACGTGCGCTTTGATCAATTTGGGAGCATGAGACTTCTTAGAACGAGACTTGTGCATCACTTTGCCAGCCTTCGCTGAACGTTTAGCGCGATAAGCAGCGCCAGACATGTCGCCACGCTCAATCCAGACTTGACGCAGGGATTGAGACAAAGACGCAATGTTGTCATTGGCTTTCAAATCGTCTGCATATGGATCAATGCCCATGGAGGCGAAAATATTTGCAAATGAGTTCTGCAAATCAGCATAAGCAATATCCGCAGACACCTGACTGACCAGAGTGTTCATCTCTTCACGAATGAGCGTCTGTTCGCTTGCCAAACCTTCACTGCTGCTTGCGCGAATTTGCTTCACGATGCCGCGTTGTACAGCAAGGTGCTTAGCCGCTGTTCTGTAGAGTTTCTTAGAATGAGAGTAGCGTACGCGGCTCACATGCACTTGCGTCATAATCGCCATGGTCACAGCCAAGGCGCGCGCATCAAGCACTTCGTCTTTGCCTTCGATCAAACGCTTCTGAGTTGGATATTTGAATATATTCAACAGATTCAGTGTGGCTTTCGCACCCCAGCCAACCCAGTTTCCGTTCAACAAATAGCTGTCGGAATTGATGTTGGAACCCGCAAACAGATTGATACC
>CALHHQ010000171.1 GCA_938030645.1 uncultured Rhizobiaceae group bacterium | reverse complement strand
GTGCATTTGTTCAGTGTGATTTGTCAGCCGCATGGCTTCTTGCGCAGTGACAGGTTTTGGCAGTGTGGCGGGTTGCTTTGGTGCACGCATGGCGGTGAGTCCTGCGCTGGAGGCTTTGCCCTGTTTTTCAAGATAGCGTACGAAAGAGCGAATGCCAGCAAGATCACGCGCCAAGGTGCGTGCACCGTTTCCGGCATCGCGGCGTTTGGCCAGATAACCGCGCAATTGCAGCGGTTTTAAATTTGCAAAATCTTTCACCCTTGGTGGGTGGCCGAGATAGTGAGTCATGTGCACACAAAACTGACGCAGGTCGCGTTCATATGCGTCCAGCGTCTTATCCGCCATGCGCCGCTCCGCCAATAAATGCGTCAGCCAAGCCTTGCGCTCGGTCATCAAACACGGTGCAGCAGGGATGAGGATTTCAGTTTCGGAAGCCATGGCAAAAGTGTGCCATGGCGAGGGTTATTTTTGGGTGAAGATCGAGGCTATGTGTTCGAAGTTGCTGTACTTCGTGAAGCCAGCATGACTGGCAACGCAATCATAACGAGAAATGTGATATTCGCGAATACATTGAAAGTGACGCCCGCCAGCACGGAGCCGATGCCATCAACAACAAACCAGGTGAACGTTGTTGCCAGTATCATTCTTCCACCGATGGCTTGATCAATGGAATATATGTGAACTGTCATCATATAAACCGCCATTCCGAATCCTGCAGTAAGCCCTCCAGTGATTGCAGTGAGCAAACGCGTCTCCACGGCAGCAAAACTCTGCGCGCCATCTATGGGCAGGATGATGAAATCGATCAAAGACAAAGTGATATTTGCGAGCGGATCTACTGTACCCCAACTGAAAAGCGCACCGAGAAAGATCAGTGAGATTGAGGATGTTTTGAGCCAAGTTATTGCTGCTTGATATGTCATTGTTCATCTCCTTTGATTGGAACATCGGCAACATGGGGTATTGCTGCGAGGCAAAACAATTACCTTGTAGGTAAGTGCTGAACGCCATTTTGAGCGATATGCTGATTTGCAGAAGAGTTGGAGATCAACAAATGAGTGTTACTTTTGGAGCCGTTTTGAAAGACTGGCGTCAGAACCGCAGAATCAGTCAGCTCGATCTGGGATTGGCGGCCAACGTGTCTTCTCGACATATTTCTTTTCTTGAAACGGGGCGTTCGAAACCAAGCCGATCCATGGTCATGCGTTTGTGCGATGAACTTGAAGTCCCTCGACAGGCGCGCAATCAATTTATGTCTTCGGCAGGTCTGTCACCTGCATATAAGAGTCGTGATCTGTCTGAAAGTGACATGGCTCCTGTTCAGCAGGCAGTGGATTGGATGCTTGAACGCCACGCACCGTTTCCTGCTCTAGCAATGGACAGGCATTGGAATGTCACTGCTTTGAATGCAACAGCGCAACTCTTGTTGCAGGGAATGGGGGTTTTTGTGGGCAACAGTTTGCTTAATGTGCTGCTTGAAAATGAAGCGGTCCAAAATGCGATTGTGAATTTGGATGAGGTTATCACTCATACATTGGCCCGCCTCCGTACCGAAAGCGCTCATTTGGGTGGTGATTGTATCTTGGACGAGGCAATTGAGAGGTTGCAACAATTGGGGGGTGGGGATGTTCACACTCAACCAGACCTGTTGCCCGCATTTATTCCTGCCCGATACAATTTGAACGGACAGGAGTTTTCTCTGTTCTCAACATTTTCGCAATTTGGCACTGCCGAAGATATTGCTTTGTCTGAACTGAAAATCGAGATGATGTTTCCAGCAGACGAAAAAACCCGCGCATTGTTGATGGCGATGGCCTGAAACGAGATTTAGATGCTCTGCCCCGTCTTCGCCCAGTCAGCCAAGAAGTCTTCTAAGCCTTTATCGGTCAGTGGGTGTTTGACCAATTTTTCGATTGTGCTTGGAGGCAGGGTGGCGACGTCGGCTCCTGCTATAGCGCAATCTTTCACGTGGTTCACGGTGCGGATTGATGCGGCGAGAATTTCTGTCTCGAACATATAGTTGTCGAAAATTGCGCGGATTTCTTCGATCAGTTCCATCCCGTCAATCGCCATATCGTCCAGACGACCGATGAAAGGTGAGACGTATGTTGCGCCTGCCTTTGCGACCAACAGAGCTTGGTTGGCCGAGAAGCACAGTGTCATATTGGTTTTGAAACCTTCATCCACCAATGTTTTGCAGGCGCGAACACCGTCCATCGTGATTGGCAATTTGATGCAAATGTTTTTGGCGATTTTTGCGAGTTCACGGCCTTCGGTGAGCATCGTGTCATAATCGGTGGCGACCACTTCGCCAGAGACGGGGCCTTCCACGATATCGCAAATTTCAGCCAGCACTTCTTTCACGTCGCGGCCAGATTTTAGGATCAGTGATGGGTTGGTTGTCACACCATCCAGAAGACCGGTTGCGTTCCATTCGCGGATTTCATCCACAACGGCGGTATCTAGGAAAAATTTCATGTATCGTCTCCGGTTTCTTTTTTCGCAATTCTGCCCATAAAGGGCATGCTGTTGGTTCCTCTTG
>CALHHQ010000170.1 GCA_938030645.1 uncultured Rhizobiaceae group bacterium | reverse complement strand
ACGACACCAGCCGCGAGAACGCCTTGATCTACAGATGCTTCGGGCACCAGTTTGGACAGGTTCTCATCAATTAAACCTGTGTTGAAATGACCTTGGACGAAACCTTTGTGGGCACAGAGTTCAGCTAAAAAGGCTGTATTGGTCACTGGCCCAGCAATCTTGGCGTTCTGCAATTGCGATGTAATCGCCGCCAGAGCTTCGCTTCGCGACTCGCCGTGCACAATCAGTTTGGCGATCATTGGGTCGTAATAGGGCGTAATTTCGTCTCCAGCCTCAACACCAGAATCGATACGAACACCGTTGCCTTCTTGGCCTAAATCCATCGCGATCAAGCGACCAATCGATGGCAGAAACCCCGTGGAAGCATCTTCAGCATAGATGCGCGCTTCAAAAGCATGACCAGTGATCGACAAGTCTTCTTGTTTTACGGGCAATTCTTCACCTGATGCGACCCGCAACTGCCATTCAACCAAATCTTGCCCTGTGATCATTTCAGTCACAGGATGCTCAACCTGCAAACGGGTGTTCATTTCCATGAAGAAGAACCCATCTTCTGAAAGACCGCCTTCCCCATCAGCAATAAACTCCACAGTACCGGCGCCCTGATAGCCAACGGCTTTTGCGGCATCACATGCGGCTTTGCCCATGGCTGCACGAACACTATCGGTCATGCCAGGTGCTGGCGCTTCTTCAATTACCTTTTGGTGACGACGCTGTAGCGAGCAATCACGTTCAAACAGGTGAACAACATTACCATGAGTGTCACCAAACACTTGAATTTCTATATGACGTGGATTCTGAATAAATCGCTCTAACAATACGTTATCATTGTTAAATGCAGCTTTAGCTTCGCGCTTTGCAGCATCCAGAGCATCGTCAAACTCTAGAGCTTTGGTAACTTTGCGCATACCCTTCCCGCCGCCTCCAGCGACAGCTTTAATGAGCAAAGGATAGCCAATTTCATAGGCTTTCCGTTTCAAAAAAGTAGGATCTTGGTTTTGCCCATGAAACCCCGGAACAACCGGAACTCCAGCCTCTGCCATGATTTCTTTGGAGCGGTCCTTCAAACCCATGGCACGAATGGCCTCGGGTGTTGGCCCAACAAAAACCATTCCTGCGTCTTGGGTCAGTTGTGCGAAATCCGCGTTTTCAGAGAGGAACCCATATCCCGGGTGAATGGCATCAGCGCCCGCTTCTTTTGCAATCGCCAGAATGCGCCCTGACCGCAAATAACTGTCCGCAGCAGCCGCTGGACCAAGCAGATGCGCTTCATCGGCCATGCGAACGTGCTTTGCGCCTGCATCAGCTTCGGAATAGACCGCAACTGTGCGAATGCCCATGCGTTGTGCGGTTTTGATAATACGGCAGGCAATTTCGCCGCGATTGGCAATGAGAAGCGATTTAATCATGTCAGTTCTTACCGCGCCATTTTTGTTGTGGCTATACGTGAATGCTCAACATTCAACGATATTGACGGGAACATTGATCGCAAGGCCGCCTTGGCTGGTTTCTTTGTAACGCACATTCATATCGTGCCCTGTTTGACGCATGGTTTCGATACAAGCGTCCAGCGGCACAAAATGGCTCCCATCGCCGTGGAGCGCCAGCGAAGCGGCTGTGACGGCTTTTACGGCGCCAACTGCATTGCGTTCAATACACGGCACCTGAACCAAACCACCTACAGGGTCGCACGTCATGCCCAAATGATGTTCCAGCGCAATTTCAGCCGCATTTTCCACCTGTTGGGGCGTTCCACCCATAATTGCCGCCAATCCCGCCGCAGCCATGGCCGCAGCAGATCCGACTTCGCCCTGACAGCCAACTTCCGCACCTGAAATGGAGGCTTTGTGCTTGATAATGCCACCAATGGCCGATGCCGTGAGCAGGAAGTCCTGAATATCGGCCTCACTCACAGCCGGGTTGAACTTCAAATGATAGCTTAAAACAGCTGGAATGACGCCTGCAGCGCCGTTTGTGGGTGCCGTGACCACTTTCCCACCAGCAGCGTTTTCTTCGTTCACAGCCATGGCAAAAACAGACAACCAATCATTTGCAGCCAATGGCCCCAACTCATTGTTTTTCCACTTTGCATCAAGCTTTTCTTTGATCGACTTTGCACGACGTTTGACCGCCAAACCACCGGGAAGTTCGCCTTCCTGTTCCAGACCACGTGAGACGCAATCGTCCATAGCTTTCCAGATTGAATTGATCTCACTGTTCAACGTGTGGTTTCCACGTTCAACCTGCTCGTTCGCCCGCTTCATTTGCGCAATATTAAGACCTGACGTTTCCGCCATCTCCAGCATTTCTGCGGCACTTTCAAACGGATATGGTGCAATCACTGGAGCATCACGGTCCAAACCAAGGTTCAAACGCTCAAGTTCAATCCCGTCCACAACGAATCCACCGCCAACCGAGTAGTAAAGCTGCCGCACCAATGTCGCGCCAGAACTGTCCAGCGCTTCAAAACGCATACCATTGGCATGGCCAGGCAAAGTTTCATCATAGTCGAAGTTCAAGTCAGCCTTAGGATCGAAGTTCCATTCAGGAAAGCCGTCCACTGTGATCACACCGTTTGCTTCGCTTTGATTTAAAATACCGTCCACAGCATCTGGATCGAGGGAATGAGGCTCACACCCCATCAAACCCAGAATGATAGCGCGATCACTGCCATGGCCTTTACCCGTGAATGCGAGAGATCCATGCATAGACACGCGAATGCGATCAACCTGTGCAGATGAAGGACGCGGCCAATCTCCATCTCGCACATATTCCAGAAAACGACGCGCAGCCACCATCGGCCCCATCGTGTGCGACGAAGAAGGTCCAATGCCAATTTTGAATATGTCTGTAATCGAAAGAAACATTGTGAACTCGTTGATAGCTTCAAAGAGAAGGCTGGCGCTGGATTTTTGCTGTTGTACATTGGTTGGTCTCAACCACAATACTATTTCCGACATTCTCTATGCGATTTCCTACACCACTGATCGAAGCGGTCCTCATCCAGCGCTACAAACGGTTTCTTGCCGACGTTCGATTGCCCAATGGTGACGAAATCACGGTCCACTGCCCAAACCCCGGCGCCATGTTGGGTCTCAACAAACCTGGCAATAGAGTTTGGATTTCTGACAGTGGCAATCCCAAACGCAAACTGCGCCATACTTTAGAATTGATGGAGGTCTTTTCCCCCACAACAGAAGGCCCCGTCTTAGTTGGCATCAATACAAACCTGCCCAATAAATTAGCTGAGGAAGCCATTCTTGCTGGATGTATTGAGCAACTGAACGGTTATTCGAGCCTGCGGCGGGAGGTGAAATATGGCGAGAACTCGCGCATCGATATTCTACTGGAAGAGGATGGTCGTCCACCCTGTTACGTGGAGATCAAAAACGTGCATTTGGTTCGTCATGCCGGATTACATGAATTTCCAGATTGCAAAACAGCACGTGGTGCCAAACACCTGCGCGAAATGGCCAACATGGTGAAATCCGGTGCAAGAGCCGTCATGTTTTACGTCATTCAGCGCGAAGATGGCGACCGCTTCTCATTTGCAGACGATCTAGACCCCGACTACTCGAAGGCTTTTGAAGATGCAGCCAATGCTGGGGTTGAAGCCATCGCCATTCGGTGCGACATCTCCACCGAAGACATAACAGCGCGGCATATGGTTCCCATCGTGTCGTAAAACCACTGCAAAAGGCATTGAAATTGACGAGCTATATCGACGCTGCACAGGCACCGCTTAAGAACACAGGCCAGATCAAATTGTATTCCAGCGAAGATTTCGATGGAATGCGCAAAGCCTGCCAATTGACTGCGCGGTGCCTTGATGAAGTGGCAGGCATGGTCGAAGTGGGTTTGAAAACGGAAAAGATCGACAA